>JAUHWK010000216.1 GCA_030424555.1 bacterium
ACCTGTCCGGGGATCCCGGAGGATGCGACTGCGGCGGGGACCAATCGCACGGCGGCCTCGCAGGCCTGGCCGTGCTGGTGCTGGGCGCGGCGGCCCGTCGGCGCCGCGCCCGCTGAGCGGCATCAGGCGGGCGGGAGCCGGCGGGCGGTGAAGCGCGCGGCGCCGACCGACGCGCCGGCGGTGGCGATCAGCGCGAGGGCGCCCAGCAACGCGCCCAGGGAGACGCCCTGGCGGACGTCGTTCGCGACCTTGTCCACCGTGCCGTCGCCGTCCTCTCCGAGCAGCGTGTCGGTGCGCTTGGCGACCTCGTCGATCAGCCGGGTGGCGCGGTCACCGGTCTCGATCGTGGTGACCATCCGCCCCTTGAACAGCTCCAGGTCGGTCACGATGACCGGGTTGATCTGCTTGATCAGCGCCAGCAGCTCGCCGTCCTCGCCCGTGTCCTCGGCCTGCTGGCTGGCGACGACGCCCGCGCCGGCGACCGACACCAGCGATCCCAGCGGGGAGGTGAGGGAGGAGGTCGTGATCACGGCTGCACACAGGACCGTCAGCGCCCAGGTCGCCAGGCTGTGGAGCTCCAGCACGTAGGGATGGCGGGTGCGCAGCAGGGCCGAGGTCGTCGCGCCGCCCAGGCCCGCGGAGACCAGCGCGATCACGGCGACGAGCACGCCCGTGACCACGCCCATGGTCGGCGGGTGGCGGAACGCGAACCCGGCCGACGAGGCGAGCAGGCCGAGCACCAGCTGGACACCGAGGGTCACGAGGGTGCCGATCACGATGGCGCCGAGGTGGGTGGCGGGACGCGGGCCGGTGTCGGGGAACGGAAGCGTCGGTTGGGGATCGTCATGGGTCATCGGGCCTCCGGAGGGGGGGGCCCGGGATGAGCGCGTCCCCTTGCAGGGAGTAACGGCGACTTGCATACACCGATGTCTGGACGCTTCACAGGGTGTCACGGACGGTGAGTCGGCCGCCGGAGCCCGCCTTGCGAGGTCGTTCCCGCCTTGCGACGTCGCTCAGTCTGCGGCCGTCCACCGCAAGGCACGGGCCATCACGCCGAGGTGATCCCGATCGGCGCCGGCCTGCCAGAACACCACACCACGCCCGGGTCCGGTCAGGTGGACCTCGGCCCGGGCCTGCCATGGCGGCCCCTCCGCGTCGATCGGGGCCGGGCCGCACAAGGGCACCCCGGCCCCGTCCAACGCCATCACCGCCACCTTGTGCACACCCCGGTCGATGGGCTGCTCCCACCCCGCGAGCAGCGCGCCATGGCCGCCGTCCAGGTCGAGCATGCGGGCGTGCTCCAGCCGCTGACGGCCGATCGGGGCGCCGCCCTGGACGGGCACGACGTCCATCCCGATGCCCCAGCCCTCGCCGTGGCCCGGGTACCGGGTCCACCCGACCGCGACGTGGGTGGCGTCGGGAAACGCGAGGGTGGTGCGCTCGCGGCGCTCCTGGTGCGCGCCGAGATCGAGGGTGGGGCCGAGGCCCTCGGCCGCGGAGGGCTGCACGGGTGCTGCGAACAGCTCGCCGGGCCCCGCCGGGTCGAGCGGGGCCCAGGCCAGCCAGGGGCTGCCGTCGGGCGCGAGGTCGAGGGCGGCGGGCCCGCCGTGGGCCGCGGGTCCCAGGCGGGTGAGGGCGCCGCCGGCGTCCCGCGCGTCCAAGAGCCAGCGGGTGGCCCCGGCGTCGCGGCTGGTCATCGTGCGCACGATGCCCGTGGGGCCCCGCACCAGGTCTGGGAAGGCGCCGGGCTCGTCCAGTGCCTGCACGGGATCCTGGGGTGCCTGGAGCCCCTCCGGTGCGACCACCACGTCGCGCCAGGCTGGGGTCCCGGCCGGCTCGCGTGTCCACGCCACCTGGACGCGGTCGGCGTCGGTCGAAGCGGCCGCCAGGGCGGGGTGGGTGGCGCCGCCCGCCTCGGAGATCACCACAGGTTCGCCCTGGGCGGCCAGGGAGGCGTCGAGACGCCGCGCTTCGACGATCCCGTCCGCGTCCCGCCCACGCTGCCAGGCGACCACCCAGCCGCCGTCCGGGAGCGGGATGGCGGTGGGGTGGTGGCCACCGTTCGGTCCGGTGACGACGGTGGTGGGGCCGTCGAACGCCATGCAGTCCGGGACGGGGGGCACGGAGACCGGTCCTCCCAGCGCGCCCTTCCCGGCGCCGCCGCGACCTGGCCGTCCGTCCGCTCGGCCGCGTCGAGCACCTGGCTTCCCCTTCCGACCACCGCGGCGTGCCTTGGGTCCCCCGGGCAGGGGATCGGTGACGACCCCCTCCCGACCCGCCGGCAGCTCGCCGCCCTGCTCGATGGGCGCGTACCCGTCGCATCCGCCGCAGCCGGGAACCGCCACCATCAACGCCACCGTGGGCCACCCGCTCCAGCGCATGGTTCCTCCGCTCGTGCCTCGCCGTGGCGCTAGCCCCATGGATGCGTCCCGTCACCATCCGACCCCAAGCGGGGGGGCTGTCGGGATAGGCGCGGACGACGGAGACCCCATGGACCTCGACAGCCTCAACGATGCCCAGCGCGCCGCCGTCACCGCCCCCGATGGCTACCACCTCGTGATCGCGGGGGCAGGCACCGGCAAGACACGCACCCTCGTCCACCGCGTGGCATGGTTGCTGGAGACCGGCACCCCAGCGCCCGGCATCGTCCTGCTCACGTTCACTCGACGGGCCTCCCGGGAGATGCTCGATCGCGTGGCGTCCCTCGTGGGGTCCCGAGCCCACGGGGTGCGCGGTGGCACGTTCCACAGCTTCGCGCAGGCCACGCTCCGGCGTCACGCCCCCAAGGTCGGGTACCCGCGGAACTTCACCATCCTGGATCGGGGGGATGCGGAGAGCTTGATGAACCTCGTCCGGGGGGAGCTTGGGCTGGCCTCGCGGGATCGGCGCTTCCCCAAGAAGGGCACGCTGCTCGACCTCGCGAGCAAGCAGGTCAACACGGGCCGATCGCTCGAAGACCTCGTGAACGACGCGTACCCCCGCTACGCCGAGGATCTCGCGGACATCACGCGGTGCGTCGAGCGGTTCGCCGAGCGCAAGCGGGCCCAGGGCGTGATGGACTTCGACGACCTGCTGGTGTTGCTGGCGAGGCTGCTTCGGGAGGACGACGAGGCCCGCGCCCAGATCGCGGGGGCGGCCCGGCACGTGCTCGTCGACGAGTACCAGGACGTCAACCGGCTCCAGGCCGAGATCGCCGCGTTCCTGTCGGTCGTCCACGGCAACCTGATGGTCGTCGGCGACGAGGCCCAGAGCATCTACGCGTTCCGCGGTGCGGCGGTCCGCCACATCCTCGACTTTCCCTCGCTGTTTCCCGAGGCCCGCAAGACCGTCCTCGAAGACAACTACCGGTCCATCCAGCCCGTGCTCGACCTGGCGAACGGGGTGCTGGAGGCCTCGACGGAGGGCTACGACAAGTCCTTGCGGGCGGTGGGCACGGGGGATGGGCCGCGGCCGTGGTTGGTCGACGTCGCCGACGAGCACGACCAGGCAGAGGGGCTGATTCGGGCCGTGGTGGGGCTGCGAGAGCAGGGGTTTGGGCTGGATCGGCAAGCGGTCCTGTTTCGTAGTTCGTTCCACGCGAACCGCGTGGAAGTCTCCCTGGCGGAGGCCGACATCCCGTTCAAGAAGTTCGGCGGCACGCGGTTCGTCGAGGCGGCCCACATCAAGGACGTGGTGGCGCTCCTGCGCTTGCTCGTGAACCCCCGAGACGTGCTGGCGTGGCTTCGGGTGCTGCCCTGGATGCCTGGGGTGGGGGCGAAGACGGCCGCCACCTGGGCGGATCGCTTGATCGGCATGGACACGCCGCGGATCGAGGCCGCGGACCACAAGGGCAAGCGTCACCACGGAGACACCGTGGACCTGGTCCACTTCCTGGAAGCGGGCCGGTCCCACCTCGCGGACCCTTCGGCGGCGGTGGACGACGCCCTGGCGTTCTACGTTCCCCGCCTCCAGGACCTGTACGAGGACGCCAAGCGTCGCGTGAAGGATCTGCAGACCCTGCACCTGCTCGCCGAGCGGGCGGTCGACCTGGAGTCCATGCTGGCGGAGCTGGCGCTGGACCCGGTGGAGGAACGCCAGGAGCAAGAGGGAACGGACGACGAGGAGGAGGTGCTCACGCTCTCCACGGTCCACAGCGCGAAGGGCCTGGAGTGGGATGTGGTCCACGTGCTCCAGCTGGGAGACGGGGCGTTCCCCAGTGGCTTCGCCCTCGGCGACGAGGCGGACATGGAGGAAGAACGCCGCTTGTTCTATGTCGCCGTCACGCGCGCGCGGCGCCGCCTCTTGCTCTGGCGTCCCCGCTTCTTCCGGGCGGGGTGGGGCCATGGCGCGACCGTGGGGGGCGACTGCGCCTTGCTCGACGAGCTGGAGCACCTGGACGATCTGGTCGACACCGCGCGGCCGGTGTGGACGCGTCCCGAGGGCCGCGTGGCGCCCACCGCGGGCGATGGGGGCGAGCGCGAGCGCCTGTCCCGCTTGCTGGGGTACTTCCAGAAGACCTGATCCACCGCGCCGAGGAGGCCCGATGGTCCCGACGTTGGTCCACATCCCGTACAGCCCGTGGTCTCGCCGTGCCCGGCAAGCGCTCGCCCTCGAGGGCATCGAGCACCGTCGGGAGACCTACCTCCCGGGCGTGAGCGAGCCGTCGTTGCGTCTGCGCACGGGGCGTTGGACCGGGCGGGTCTCCGTGCCGGTGCTGCTGGTGCCAGGGCAAGAGGCGCTGATGGACTCCACTGCGATCGCGGCATGGGCTTCGGAGCACGGCGAAGCCCACCTCCTGCCCGCCGAGTCCCGTGCGGCGATCGATGCGGTGGTGGCCCTGGCGCAGCGCGTGCTGGATGCAGGCCGTGTCCGCACCACCCAGCGCACGCTCGCGGACCCCGAGGCGCTGCGGGAGTCGCTTCCCCCGGCGCTTCGGGCGCTGGGTCCATTGGGCTTGGCCGCGGGTCGACCGGTGGCGGCCAACCTGATCCCCAAGTGGGGTTCGGAGGTTCCCGAAGACGTGGAGGGCGAACTGGCGGACGCCGTCTCGGCCCTCGCCGAGCGCGTGGGTGAGGGCGGGTGGCTCCTGGGCGACCGGGTGACGTTCGCCGATCTGGCCGCCGCGAGTGCGCTCGTGTTCATCGCGCCCCCCGCCGACTTGCCGTTGGGGCCGCGAACCCGGGTTGCGTTCTCCCACGCCGGGTTGGCGGAGGAGCATGCGGCGCTCGTGGCATGGCGAGACCGCGTCGATGCGGTCGCGGCCGAGGCCCGCGGGGGCCGGTAGACGGGGCGACCCTGGGAGGGGTCACCCCGTGAGGGGCCGGGTCGATGCGGGTGCCGATCTACCGGGGCACGAGCTCGATGATGTCGTGGTCGTCCCCGCGCAGCACGCTCCCGACCTGCTTGCCGCGGAGCTTGATGCCGTACAACGCCTCGATCGCGCCATGCAGTGCGCCGAAGGTGAACGACAGCTCGCGGCTGGAGCCGGGCGCCTCGCCGGCCGAGCAGATGGTCTCGGCGGCGTACACGCGCCAGGTGTCGCCGTCCCGGGTGACCTTGTCGACCTTGCACAGGCGGGTGCCGTCGGCGCCCAGGGCGGCCGTCAGCAGGGTGGCGGCTTCCGAGGGGTCCTCGGGTCCTGCACCCGTGAGGCCGAGGTCGCCGACCAGGCCTTGCCCACGGGCGCGGCCCGCGGCGCGCAGCGTGACGTTGGCGGCGGCGACGCCCATCGTCTTCTCGATCCCCACCACGAGGGCGCGGAAGCACACAATGGAGTTCATGTCGCCGAGGGTGGGGCGGAGCGTGGTCTCCGCGGTGATGGTGATCGTGGGTTCGGTGGCGTTCATGACGGCCTCCTGGAGCGGGTTGGGATGCAGGTGGGGTGTGGGCTCAGGCGAGCAGGCGACCGACCTCGGCGGCCGTGCGGCGCAGGTCGAGGAAGATCAGGCCGAGCTTGGCCTTGGGGCCGGTGAGGCACGCGAGGACGGCGTCCGGGCCGCAGCGAATGAGGATCAGGAAGCCCTCGTCACCGCGGACCATGACCATCTCGAACGTGCCGCGGCCGAGCTCGGTGGTGGTGCGCTCGCCGAGGCCCAGCATGGCCGCGGTCATCGCGGCGACCGAGTCGTCGTCGGCGTCCGCGGGGAGGGCGGAGGCGATCATCAGGCCGTCGTTGTCGATGACGGCGGCCGCCTCCACGTCGGGCGTGTTCGTGGTGAGGGCCTTGATCTGCTTCAGGATCTGCTCAGAGCGGGACATGACAACTCCAGTCGACCGGCGGGTGCGCCGGAAGGTGTTGGGGGGTGTGCGGGGGAGACCCCGCGGGATCACAGGAAGGCGGACAGGTCGGGCAGCGCCTCGGCGACGTCGCGGACCAGGCGGTTGGTGGCGCGGCGCCACGGACGGCCCGCGGGCACGGCGGCGGCCACGAACACACGGTCGCCGTCGCCGACGGCCACGGGGCGGACCACGAGGCGGCCGGTGCGGTGCCGCAGGGCGAGCTCATCGAGGCCCACGAGCCCGAGGTCGCGATCGGCGCGCTGGGCGACGTCGTCGAACAGGGCGGTGAGGGCGGCGGTCCGGTCGATCACGAGGTCGTCGGCCCCGAGCGAGGCGAGGGTCAGCCCCTGGTGGGTACTCACGAACACCATCTCGAAGTCCGAGTCGGCGATGGCGCGGTCCAACGCCGCATACAGCTTCTCACCGGTGCTCATGGCTGCTCCAGTCGGCGGCGAACGCTGCGGAGGTTCTGCTGCGCGATGCGGTCGTCGGGGTACGCCCGGACGGCCTGGGTGAAGGTGTCCAGTGCGGCGGACAGTCGGCCGGCCCGAACGAGCTGGCGTCCCCGCTCCAGCAGGGTGTCGAGCGGCTCGTCCTCGGTGGTCCTGGGACGCTCGCGGACGCGTCCGGTGTCTCGCCATCGGCC
>JAUHWK010000217.1 GCA_030424555.1 bacterium
GCGGATCTCGTCCTCGTCACCAGTGATCCCGTGGCCCCGGTGGTGCGGATCCCGGTGAGCGCGACAGGGTGCTGTCCTTGAGGATTGTCCGAAGTCCTTCGTGACATTCCCACATCCCTGGTAGGCTCGGCCACGCTGGGAGGTGGTGATGTCGCGATGGATGTGGACCGCATGGGGGGTGGCGTGCCTCGCGGGCTGCACGCCCCAAGACGCGGGGACCTGTTCGGTCCAGGCCCAGCCCGAGCCCCTGCCGCCGTGGCCCGTCGTCGAGCACGCGGTCGGGGAGCCTTGGGCGGTCGAGGCCGTCGTGCGGCTGGACGCGCCGTTGCTGTCGGCGGAGGGGTCCTGGAGTGGCACCCCCTCGGTGGACTCGCTGCCCGGCATCCACGCCACCGCGTCCTCATGGGATCAGTGGAGCCGGGCCACCGCCACCGCCTCGGCGGAGGCTTACGTGTACATCCGATGGCCGGCCCCCGATGGCCGAACGGATGGGCTGTGGCAGCGGGTTCGGCCGCGGTCGGGTGCCATCCGGGTCAAGCACCATGTCGGGGCCGAGGTGGTCGCCGAAGGCGCGCGCCTGAGTGGGTCGTTCAAGGCGTCGATCGCTGCAGAGCGGCAGCTTGAGGATCGGTTCGACTGGGAGCCGTTCTCCACGAGGATCGCGCGGACCACCCAAGGCCATGCGAACCCGGACGCTCCGCTGACCTCGCTGCAGACGCGCGTGACCGCCGACAACCCGTTCGAGGTCGTCGAGCACCTGACCCGGCTCACGTCGGGCGTCGCCGTGTCGGTGCGCCCGGCGGGAGACGCCACCCGGGCGACCGTGTCGGTGGACGGTGGCCCGCCCATCGACGGGGAGGAAGCCGGGGAGGGGATCTGGACTCGGGTCCTGCCGGTTTCCGGCACGAAGGCGACGGTCTCGGTCGAGCACCGGATCGACGCGGAGGTGTCGGCGACATTGTTCCCGACGGTCACGACGTGGCTGTCCGCCCACGACGCGGCCCCGGTCTCCGGGGTGCTCGTCGCCCCGTTGACGATGGAGGTGGTCCAGCCTGCGGATCCCGTCCAGCCCATCTCGGTGGGGCCGTACCTGCGGAGCCTGGTGGGCACGGTGGAGGTGGCGGTCCCGCGCATGGTGGTGCCCCGCACCCTGGACCTGGGCTGCGTGCCGCCCGGCGAGGCTGCCACCGGCGTGATCACGATCGACAACGACGGCGCCCGGGCGCTGACCGTGCGGGTGGACACGCAGGGATCCGGGGCGTTCTCGGTCCCGGACGACACGCGCACGCTGGAGCCCGGCGCTTCGTGGGCGCTGCCCGTGACCGTGCAGCCCTGGCGATCCGGGACAGATCAGGCCGTGGTTCGGCTGTTGTCGAACGATCCCGCCGAGCCGTCCCGCACGGTCTCGGTGTTCGTCGACGGGTGCTGCCCCTGAGGGTTGTCCGAAGATGCGGAGGAACGGATGGGCCGCGGTCGGCTGATGGTGCTGCTGGGAAGCTTGGCGTGCGGAGATCCCTCCGCGTCGCCGGGCGCTCGCGGTGCCGGCACGCCGGGCGCCCAGGACTGCCCGTCGGAAGGCTCCGAGCTCACCGACGAGCCCCCTCTGTCGACCGTCACCTTGAACGCGGATCCGTCCCGGTGGCGCACCGTGGCCGTGCCGCTGGTGTGGTCCCATCACCAGCGTGAGCAGGTCTCCCAGGCCTGGCCGGTGCTGGGGGTCGAGGACCTCTCGGGAACCGCCGAAGGCCTGGAGGTCGCGACGACGATCTCGGCGTCGGTCGACCTGGAGCTGACCTGGTGTGCGCGGAGCTGGCTGTCGTGGCCGATCCCCGGCGGCGCGAAGGGCAAGGTGGCCCACCACGTCGAGGTCCTGCCGTCCTGTGGGGGCCTGGCGGTGGCGGCGAGCCAGGACCTTGGGGTCGACACGTCCTATGCCCGAGCGGGGGTGCTGGGCGGGTGGTCCTTGGGCCAGCGGACGGCGTCGTGGTCGTGGAGCACGGGCCTGGGAGGAGCGATCGGGGGGCTGGACGACGCGCCGTCCGAGGTCTTGCGTCAGCCCCTCGGGGTGACCGATGTCGTGCCGGGCACCGTGTTGGCGTCGATGGAGGCCGGGGAGGTGTCGGTTCAGCCGTGGGTCGAGGCCGAGGCGTGGCTGGAGGATGCGCAGGATCCTGTCGACATCCAGGTCCTGTGGTCGGATGCACGCGACCCGATCGAGCGGACGGACGACGGGGTCTGGCTGGATCCCGGGGGGGCGCCCGAGGTGGTCGTGGCCCATCGGGCTCCGGTCGCCCTGTCGCACCGGGCCGCGTTCGGGGTGGGGGTCGACGGGGTGGTCACCGAGCACGTCGGGGCGGCGGAGACGTCGTTCCGGGTGGGGCTGGAAGAGACGGCGTGGGAGCCCATCCCGTGGCGCGAGGCTGTGCTGGACCCAGAGCTTGTGGTGCCGTTTGGGCTGCCGCGGCTGGAGGTGGGCGATCGTGTGGATCTGGCCTGTTCGGCGATCGGCGAGGCGACGGCCCACGGGATCACCCTCGCCAACCGGGGCGCGATGGATCTGGTGATCGAGGTGGGCTGGGACGGCGACGGGGTGTTCGAGGCGCCCGACACGATGGTCGTTCCTGCCGGATCGGTGGCGTCGCTGCCGGTGACGGTGCGCGCCCACCGGGCCACCCCATACCAAGCCGATCTCGTGCTCCAGACCAACGACCCCGCCGCCCCGGTGGTGCGGGTGTCGGTGTCGTCGGACGGGTGCTGCCCCTGAGTCGACTCAGGCCGCGTCGACCTCGGCGCGGCGCCACGCGGCGGTCTGGCTGGACTCGTACACGGGCTGACCGTCCTGCGTGAACAGGAAGTCGAAGTCGCAGAAGCGTGTGCCCATCAGGGTGCGCTGGCGCGTGCAGGTGAGGTGCAGGTCCAGCGCAGGGCCGATCTCGCCCATGCGGCGGAACCGGGCCTGGTGGATGTGGGTGCCGAACCCGGTCCAGCCCTCGGCCCGACGCAGGCCGAGGCCGTACACGGCGTACAGCTGACCGAGCGTGCCCGTGGCTTGGACGGCGACGGCGGCGGGGAGGTGGGCTGGGTGCCCGGGCAGGACGACCTGGTGGTCGACGAGCCACCCGATGCGCTCCGTGTCCATCTGGGCGTGCAGGGTGCCGGCGTCGGGATCCACCGAACACAGGGCGTGAACGAACCAGGCGTCGGACGTGTACAGCGACTCGTCGGCAAAGTCGCGGGGCAGGCTCACCCTTCGGCCCCGAACGACACCGAGGCGGGGATGGCCTCGGGCTGGGGGGCCCAGCGCTCGTCGGGACCTTCCTCGGGGAGGATGACCGGGTTTCCGAGGTAGTCCACCCGCTTGCCCGGCCAGATGTACGCCCGCCAGCAGTACGCGATGAAGTTGGGCTGGTCGAGGTTGTCGTGGTTGAACGGCGCGATGCGCTCGGCGTGGGCGGCCGGGAGCTCCGACCAGTGCATGCCGGCGATCTCGTGGTGCATCGCGTGGTAGCCGTTGTTGAAGAACAACCAGTTCATCCACGGCCCGGTGAGGTTCCGGCTGTGGTTGTACGGGTGGTCGGGATCGCAGCCGTCGTGTTGGACGAAGTTGATCCCCAGGATGCCCCACACCGCGAACAGGTGGGGGACGAGGATGAACACGAGGAACGCACGCCAGTCGTAGATCAGCAGGGCGAGCTGCGACAGGTTGAACACCCAGGTCTCCAGCCGGTACTGCGCGTACCAGCGGGGCTTCGCGTCCTTGACCGCCGCCACGTACTCCTTCTGTCCCTTGGTGACGCTGGGGGCGACCAGGAGCACGAAGAACAGCTGGTTGAGCAGGTTCCACTGGAAGCGGGCCTTGGTGGTCCGGATCGCGTCCATGCGGGTCTGCGGGTGGAGGTGGTGGCTGTAGTTGTGCCCGGCGACGAACGCGCTGACCGGATGGCCGTAGGCGAGCGTGAGCACCAGCTGGAACGCCCGGTTCATCCACCGCGTGGTGAACACCGGCGTGTGGATGGTGTTGTGGGTGATCACCGCGGTCTGGAAGCTGGACACCATCGTGGCCGCCACCCACACCAGCGTGAGCCACCAGGGTTGGCGGTGCAGGGTGAAGTACCCACCGAACGCGAGGGCGAAGTAGACGGCGACCGCACCCAGGGTGCGGATGTCGGCGCGGTTCCGCAGCATCAGGCGTCCTTCAGCAGCTCAGCGAGATCGGTCAGCGACTGCAGACCCTGCAGGGCCTCGTCGGGGAAGGTGGTGTCGGCCGCCTCTTCCAGGGCGCCGACCATCTCCATCAGCCGGACGCTGTCGAGCCCGAGTGCCTCGATGGGGGTGTCGAGGGGTAGGGTGGCCCACACCTCGCTGCGGGTGGGCTCCACCTCTCCGAGGGCCTCGCGGATCAGGGTCAGGCTCTGCTCGTGGGTCACGGCGCAACTCCGGTGCTTCGGAGGGCGCGTCTATCGGCCCCAAGGGTGCCTCGCCAAGCGTGGCAGAACCTGGGAGATCGCGGGAAGATTCTGACGTGTGGGTCGGTGTGGGGGAGGGGGTGGAGGACTCAGAACGGCATCGCACCCCAGCCGGTCACGCGATCCAGAAACCAGGCGGTGCCGAGCCCGGCGACGGCGGCGCTGAGGGCCTGCGCGGCGCGGCGGTGGGCGACTGGGTGGCGCGCCGAGAGCCAGGCGAGGACGGGCACGACCGGCAGCAGCAACGCCAGCTGACCGAGCTCCACCCCGACGTTGAAGCCCAGCAGCGAGGGGACGACCGCTGCGCTCGGCAGGGCCATCTCCCGGAGCGCCGAGCCGAACCCGAACCCGTGCAAGAACCCGAACACCAGGGCGGTCCACGGTCGGTGAGGCGTGGCCGTCCCCCGTAGGTTCTCGACTGCGACCCACACGATCGACGCGGCGATGAGCGGCTCGACGACCTGAGCGGGCAGCCGGAGGAGGTCGATCGCGACCATCGCCAGCGACGCGCTGTGGCCGACGGTGAACGCGGTCACGGTCCATCCGAGCGAACGCCACGCCGGGGCGCCCGCAGCGAGCGCGAGCACGAACGCGAGGTGGTCCCACCCACCGAGGATGTGGTGGATGCCCTCGCGGACGAAGGCGACGAACAAGGGTGCGGTGTCGTTCGAGGGTGGTGCGGGGGCGTCGTCGGGGCTCGCGGAGGCCAACCCGACCCGCGCTGGGCGACGCGGGGAGGCCGCATCCAGGGTGACCGTCCGCTCTGCGGGCGTGAACACGTGTCGGACGTACCCGGCCGGGGTGCGGATCTGGCCGACGACCGTGTGTCCACCGTCGTCCTCCATCAGCAGGGAGACCGTCCAGTGCAGGGAGGTCGGGACCCCGTCGCACCGAAAGGCCACGTCGAGGAGCAGCCGGGTGTCGGCCGGGTACCGCAAGGAAGACGGCGGGCCGGCCACGCAAGGACCGGTGTTGGACCCGACCGAGATCCCGCCCAGGATGGCCTCCTGGATCTCGGGGGTGCCGTCGGCGACCTCCTGGCGGGTCAGCTCGCCGTCGCCATCCGGGGCGATCGCGGGGACGACATCGGCGAGGGACGGGGGGTGGACGTCGAGGGTCACCTGGACCGTCGCGTGGTCGAGCTCCGCGTAGAAGCTGCTGTACGACGGCGGGTGGGCGTGGGCGACGAGCGCGAGCAGCCAGAGGGTCAGCACCCCTCCAACGCCTCGTCCACGTCCAGGTACCGGCAGTCCGCCGTCCGCTGGTGGGCGTAGGCCTCGAGCAGCTCCCAGGTCTCGACGGCGGGGGCCACGTCGGACAGCGACACGCCCGCGGGCAGGTGGTTCTGGGGGAACTGGGCCGCGTAGTTGGGCAGGCTGATCGTGTAGGTGGCGTCGGGATCGATCGCGTCGGGGACCACCATGGCCCAGCCGGTGTCGTCCATCGCGGCGAGCACCTGGAGGTCGGTGCCGGACAGCTGGGCGGTGTAGGTGGCGTTCCAGCTGGGCTCACCGGGCGGTTGGCGCTCGATGAGGAAGGCGTCGAACAGGGTCTGCTGGGTGACCGTGCCCTTGGCGATGCCGTTGAAGGTCGCGTGCTCGCCCATGAACGCCGCGTCGACCGACAGCTCCTGCATCGCGCCCTTCGCCGCGAGCAGGGCGGCTCCCAGGCCCCCCACGCCCTTGGCCTGCCCGATCGCGTCGAAGGCGTTCGGCCCGTAGGTGTCGAGGATCCCGGAGATCGCGCCCGCGACCGTCTCGTCCACGGGAAGATCCGAGGTGAGGCCGCGCAGCTGCCAGGTGTGCTCGGCGACGGTCTTGTCCGTGAGGTCGACCGTGAGATCGAGGTGGCCGACGAACAGGGCGTACGACCCCGACTGCACCACGATCGTGTCGCCCACGGTCTCCGACTGAAACATCGGGGTGTGGGAGTGGCCGCCCAGGATGAGGTCGATGCCGGGCACCTGCTCGGCGACGACGAGGTCGCTGCCCATCCCGATGTGGTTCACCGCGATCAACAGATCGACGTCGTCGCGGTGCTCGGCGACCACGCGGCGGTGTGCGTCGACGAAGTCCAGGTTGGTGGGGAACTCGTCGTAGAAGTCGCCCGTGAGCGGCGTGTTCTCAGCGGTCCACGGCCCCGACACGGTCCCCATGAAGCCCAGCGTGAGGCAGCCGACCTGCAGCTCGGCGTACTCGACCGCGCCGTACCCGATCGGATCGTTGCCGATGTAGTCGATGTTGCTGGCGAGGACGATGGCGTGGGGGTCGGACGCGAACCGGAGAAGCTCCTCCTGGTTCCAGCCGAAGTCGTGGTTGCCGATCACCCGCACGTCGAACCGCATCGCCTCGATGATCTCGCGCGTGGCGGCGTAGTCGCTGAGGGGCTCGATCACCGATCCCTTCTCGTAGTCGTCGCCACCGTTGGTGAACAG
>JAUHWK010000218.1 GCA_030424555.1 bacterium
TCGGCGTCAGGTCGAGCGGATCGCCGGCCGTCGGGAAGAACGTGACCGAGTCCTCGTCGGTCGTGGCGGGCTCACAGTCGTTGTCGAGGCCATCGCACAGCTCGATCGCGCCCGGGTAGGACCACGGGTCGTCGGGGCGGCAGTCTTCGCCGTTGGGGGTGCCGTCCTGGTCGTTGTCGTCGGTGTCGCTGGCCTCCGACGAGTCCTCGGTGTCGCTGGTGTCCTCCGAGTCCACCGCGTCGTCGGAGTCGCCCGTGTCGCCCGACTCCTGCGTGTCGTCGACGGCGTCGGTGTCGGATGCGGTGTCGTCGGGATCGGTGTCGGACGTGGACGCCGTGCACGCGCCCAGCGTGACCAGGAGCAGACTGTGGATGCGCATGAGGACCCCTCCAAGGTGGCTGCGACCGTCCTACTGGCGGAGACCAGCCCTGTGACCCCACCGAGGTCCCACCCCTCGCGCGCGACGCCGACGCCAGGGGGCGCGTCCAAGGCGCCCGGTGACGACGGGACGGCCCAGCGGCCCGCCGAGACATTCCACCACACACCCGCGCATCGCTATCGCGATTTTCTTGCATTATGACGCCTCCCCTCCCTCGGAGCGACACAATGCACCCCACGACCCCTGCGCCCTCCCCTTGGATCCTCGCCCCCGAGGTTCACCGCCTGGGGCTGCTCACCCCCGCGGCCACCCCCGCCGACCGCCTGCCGGCGCCCACACCAGACGCATCCCCTCCCGAGGGTGCGCCGTTCGACGTCGTGGTGATCGGATCCGGTCCCGCGGGCCTGCAGGCTGCCCTCACCCTGGGCCGCGGACAGCGTCGGGTCGCCGTCGTGGAGGGAACCGCCCGGCGCAACGCCGCGGCACACGCGATCCACAACGTGATCGGGTCCGACGGCGCCGAGCCCAAGGCCTTCCGGGACGCGGCGTGGCACGACCTCGCCACGTACGGCGTGGTGCGGATCCCAGGAGACGTCGACGGCATCGACGGCACCTGCGGCGCCTTCGTCGTGACGGTGGGCAACCGCCAGCTGCCCGCGCGCCGCGTCGTGCTCGCCACCGGCATGGTCGACCAGCTCCCCTCCTGGCCCGGCCTCCGGGAGCTGTGGGGCCCCACCGTGTTCCAGTGCCCGTTCTGCCACGGCCACGAGCTGCGCGGGCGCCGGTGGGGCATCGTCGTGAACGGCGGCCTTCCCGCGGCCCACCTGGCACTGTTCGCCGTGTGGACCCGCGACCTGATCGTGTTCACGGACGGGACCCCGCTGGACCCCGCCGCGCTCGAGGTGCTCGGGGCCCACGGTGTGCCCTGGGTGGACGGCCCCATCGAGGCCTTGCGGCCGTCCGGGGACAACCCGTCACACCTGGGCGCCGTGGTCGTGAACGGCTCCGAGGTCGCCTGCGACGCGCTGGTGCTTCGGCCCCCTCAGGCCGTCGTCCCGCTCGTGCAGGCCCTGGACCTTCCCTGCACCGAGATGGGCATGGTCTCCGTCGACGAGATGGGCCGCACGCCGGTTCCTGGGATCTACGCCGTCGGCGACACGACCACCCCGATGCAGGCGGTCGTCGGAGGGATGGCGCTGGGCCTGAAGGCCGCGGCCGCGCTGTGCTTCGAGCTCGCCCACGAGGACTGGGACGCGCGGCTCGACGCCGAGGCGTGAGCTGGGACTACGCCTCGCCGCAGTCTCCGCACCGGCCAGAGGCCCGGAAGGTGAGGTCCGCGCCCTTGAGCGCCGTGGGCAGATCGCCGCCCGGAGGACGAAGCTGCCACCCAGGCAAGCAGACCACCTTGCCGCAGGCATCACACAGGAAGTGGGCGTGCTCGTCGGCGACATCACGGCAGGGGTCGCGCAGCTCGTAGCGCCAGACGTGGTCGCCGAGGTCCATCCGCACCAGCACGTTCTCGCGCGCGAGGTCGGCCAGGATCCGGTAGACCGTGGCCTTGTCGATGGCACCGCGCCCCACCGCGTCCATCACCTCGTCGTGGGTCATCGGGGCGCCCCGGTCGTGCAGCTGCACCAGCACCGCGAGCCGAGCGCTGGTGGCACGTAGACCCCGATCGCGCAGCAGGTGCCGCAGCTCATCATGGAGCGTGCTCGCCGCGTGGTCGTGCATGATGGCGTCCCTCCGTTCCCGGCCCCACCTACCGGGTATCCAGCGCAGGTGCCGACCCGCGACCCACGCGGGCCGAGAGGAAACCGACGGGACGACGCGTACACCCACATCGCCCCGCCGGCGACGGGCCCACGTGCCCACACACGCGGGTCCGCCAAGCGTCACTCGTCGGTGTGATCCTCGTGCTCGTGATCCTCGCACTCGCCCTCGTCGTCGTGCACGTGGCACTCGAGGCCGTCCGCGCAGTCCGCGTCGGTGTTGCAGGCGTCGCCGGCCTAGCCGGTGCCCTCGCCGTCGCACGCCACCACCAGGCCAGCGCACAGCAGTGCCATCATCGTGTTCGTCTTCATGGTCTCTCCTCTTGGGTGCCCCGCGGGGCGTGATGAGCCGGAACCCGGAGGACACCGCGATCCTCGCGATCCCAGCTCGAGCGGGCCCCAGCGCAGCGCACTTAATGCACCACCTGCGCTATCGCATCTGTGTTGCGATTAGGTCCGCCACCGGGAAACACCCAGCGCCTCAGCGCCCCATGGTCGGCGCCGTACCGACAGACGGCGTGCACACCGCCCAGCGCGTACCGCCCCTCAGCCCTCGGACGACCGCGCGGGGGGGAGCAGCGCGCTGCGGGTGATGCGCACGAGCTCCCGTTGCCGTCGGACCAGCAGATCTTCGTCCGACACGTCCCCCTCGGCGTCGGATCGCATGTGATGAACTGCCCGGACGGCAAGGAACATCAGTCCAAGGCATAGGATGGCGTCTTCAGGGACGAAGTCTGTCCGAAGACGGCCTTCACGCTGCCCTCTGCGAAGGTAGTCGAGAATCAACGTGTTGGCGGCGTGGCCTGATCGTGGGACGTCGAGCTCGGGCGAGAACAGCAGCTCGCGGAGGATGTACCGCGACAGATCCACGTCCCGGTCCAGCATCGAGACCGTGTCCCCCGCCAGGCGCCCGACGGCCTCCCCCTCTGCCGTGTACGCCTGCACCAGCCAGGGCAGCGCGTCGTCGAACGAGGCCTTGATCCGCGCGGCGATCGCTTCGCGCAAGGCCGCCTTGGTCCGGTAGTGGTGCATCAGCGCCTGCTTGCTGATCCCGACGTCCGCCGCGATGTCCGCGATGGACGTGGCTTCGACGCCGTGGTCCGCGAACCGCTTGACGGCCGCTTCCACGATGTGGCTGCGCAGCGCCTCGACTTCTTCTGCCGTTCGACGGGCCATGCACTCTCCTTCGCGCCGCTAACTCATCCCATTTCCTTGCCGCGTGGCAAGTTTAAGTCATAGGGCGGCTGGCGTGTATCCCATCGTGCTTGGAGGTCCCTTGAACACCCGCCTGTTGGCGCTCGCCCTGCTCGCTGCGCCCGTCGCCTTCGCCGAGGAGGCCGCGGTCCCCACCGCGCACCACGCCTCCGCCCCGCTGGACCCACAGTCCACCGTTCGCTTGGCCCTCGCGGCCGCCCCGAGCCTCGATGCCCAGCGCGCCCTGCTCCGTCAGGCCAAGCGCGATCGCGCCGTGGCCGCGGTCGACTTCGTGCCCCAGATCGAGCTGAGCGGGACGTACACGCGGCTGTCGGACCTCGACATGCCACCGCTGGTCTTTGGCGGCATCGAGATGGACAACCCCTTCCAGCCCATCCTGGACAACTACGGGTTCAAGGCCACCGTCACATGGCCCGTGTCCGACCTGTTCTTCGCCATGATCCCCGCGTACAACGTCCAGCGCCACCTGCTGGGCGTGCAAGAAGCCTCGCTGCGGGTGGAGCAGGCGCAGATCGCGCGCAACGCGCTCGACGCCCACCTCCAGCTCGCCCAGGTCCGGGCTGGGGTCGAGGTCGCGTCCGACGCGATCGCAGAGCTCCAAGCCCACACCGAGCGCCTGCAGGATCTCCTGTCAGCCGGCATGGTCACGCAGGCGGACGTCCTCGGCACCCAAGCGCAGCTCGCTGAGGCGCGGGCGGAGCACAGCAAGCTCGTCGGGCTCGCGCACACGGCGGAGGCCCACCTGGGCGCGTTGCTCGATGTGGACGGCCCCCTGGAGGTGATCGTCCCCGACCTGCCGTCGTCCGCCCTGTTCGAGTCCGAGGTGTCCGATCTCGTCGGGCAGGCCAAGGCCCAACGCCCGGAGATCCAGGTCCTCGACCGGCTGGTGCAGGCCCACCGCGCGACCGCCGCCGCACAGCGGGGCGCCGCCCTCCCCCACCTCGCGGTCGTCGGCAACGTGGACCACGCCAACCCCAACCAGCGCGTCGTCCCCCCGACCGCCGAGTTCTTCACGACCTGGGATGCCACGGTCGCGCTGACGTGGTCGCCCAACGCCACCGTCAAGCACGCGAACGAGGCGTCGAAGGCCAAGACCCGCGAGGCGGAGGCCCAGGCCGACCGCGACATCCTCCTCCGCAGCCTCGACGTCCAGGTGCGCCAGGCCCTCGCGGAGTTCCGCGCCGCCGCCCACACCGAGGCCGCCACCCAAGACCAGCTCGCGGCGGCCGAGGCCGCGTTCGCCACCCAGTCCGACCTGCTCGGGGCCGGCATGGCGACCGCCGTCGACGCGCTGTCTGCCGAGGCCTCCGCACGCCGCGCCCGCCATGCCCTGGTCGACGCCCGCATCTCGCTCGCCCGCGCCCACGTGGCCCTTCGCTACGCCCTCGGCACCCTCACCGACCCCAACCCGGAGACCGTCCGATGAACCGCCCCATCCACTTGATGCTCCCCATCGCGCTCGGCCTCGCCGCCTGCCACGCCAGCGCCACGACGCACGACGCCCCCTCCGCCGAGGGCCATGCGCGCGTGCCCACCGTCGAGGTGCTCACCGTGCAGCGGGCCCCGCTCGTCACCCGGGTGGTCGCCACCGGGACCGCCGTCGCCCAGAAGGTGGCGGACCTCGCGTCCCCCGCCGGCGGGATCGCCCACCGTCTCCACGTCCAGCCCGGGGACACCGTGCGGGCTGGCGACGTGCTCGTCACCTACCGCAACGAGCGCATCCGCCAGTCCAAGCTCCAGGCCGAGGCGAGCGCCGTGGCCGCCGAGACCCAGGCCGCGCACGCGGCCCGAGAGGTCGAGCGCCTTCGGCCCCTGGTGGCCCGCGGAAGCATCGCCACCACCCAGCTCGACAGCGTGAGTAGCCAGGCGCAGGCTGCCGAGGCCCAGGCCCGCGCCGCCCCGAGCGCAGCCAACGCGGCCGCCGAGGTGGCCGCCGATCTGGTGCTGCGCGCGCCGTTCGACGGGACGGTGGTCGACGTGTCCGCCCAGATCGGCGAGACCGCGTCGGGCGCCCCCGCGGCCCGGATCGCCGACCTGCGCACCCTCGAGCTGACAGTCCACGTCCACGAGCGGGCGCTGCCGCGGGTGAAGGCGGGCAGCCCCGTCGAGGTGCGGTTCCCCAATCTCGATCTCACGCGCCAAGGGACGGTGTCCTGGGTCGGGATGGAGATCGACCCGCGAACCCGCACCGCCGAGGTGGTCGCCACGGTCGACAACCCCGACCGCGACATCCCGTCGGGTGCGTTCGCCGAGGCCGTGCTGGTCCACGAAGGAGGCCGCAACGCCCTGGTGGTGCCGGAGACCGCGATCGCCAGCCCCAGCGCCGACCCCTTCGTCTGGGTGGTGGACGGGTCCCAGGCCGCGCGCGCCTCGGTCCGCATCCACGCCCTCGGCGACGGGCGCGCGGAGATCCTGGAGGGCCTGGACGATGGCCGCACCATCGTCGCCTCCCGCACGAGCGCGGTGCGCGAAGGCCCGGTCCACGTGGCGGGGGGTGCCCTGTGAACCTCCCCGGCGTCAGCATCCGGCGGCCCGTGTTCACCACGATGATCATGGCCGCGATCGCCCTGTTCGGGCTGGTCCTGTACCAAGGGCTCCAGGTGGATCAGTACCCAGAGGTCGATCTACCCCTCGTCACCGTCGTCACCGTGTACCCAGGCGCGGATCCCATCACCGTCGAGAACCAGGTCAGCACCCCGATCGAGGAGGCGCTGAACAGCCTCGCCGGCCTCGACACCCTGTCCTCCACCAGCCTGCCGAGCGTGAGCCAGGTGGTGGTGGAGTTCGCCCTCGGCACCGACGTCAACGTCGCCGCCCAGGACGTCCGGGACGCCTTGGCATTGGTCGATCTGCCCGACCAGACCGAGGACCCCATCATCCAGAAGGTCGACCTCGGCGCGGCCCCCATCCTCCAGCTCACCGTGACCGGTACGGGCGGGGTGGAAGCCCTCGTCGCGTACGTCGACCGGTCCCTCCAGCCGGAGCTCGAGCGCGTCGATGGGGTCGGTGCCATCGACGTGATCGGTGGTCAGGAGCGCGAGATCCACGTCTGGCTCGACGCCGCCATGCTCACCGCCAACCACCTCACCCCCACCGACGTGGTCCAGGTGCTCGGCGCCCAGAACATCGAGGTGCCCGGCGGGCGCATCGACGACGGGGAGCAGGAGCTGTCCCTGCGGGCCACCGCCCGGGTGCAGTCCCCCGAGGACTTCGCCGACATCGCGCTCACCACCATCGGCAACACCGTCATCCGCCTCGGGGACGTCGCCCGCGTGGAGGACGGCCTGGAGGAGGCCCGATCCTCTGCGTTCATGGATGGCCAGCCGGCGCTGTCCTTGCTGGTCCGCAAGCAGTCCGACGCCAACACCGTGTCGGTCGCCGACGCCGTCCAGGCCGTGCTCCCCACCCTCCGAGCCCAAGCGCCCGCCGGCACCCGCATCGAGGCCGTGATCGACAACTCGACCTCCATCCGGGCGAGCATCGAGACGGTCCAGCTCGACATCATCCTCGGCGGCGTCCTGG
>JAUHWK010000219.1 GCA_030424555.1 bacterium
CGTGTACTGGCAGTCGAACACCGTGCTGACGTCCGCCGTCTGGCCACCAAAGGCCGCACCACACGACAGCGTGCGCGCATACGACGACGACGTGTTGGGCACGGACGACACCTGCTCTAGGGTGTGCTCCTCGTCGTAGTCCTGGGTGAACCGGGTGTCGGCGATGAAGAACGCCGTGGCGCCGCCCACGCCCACCGTGTCGAGCGAGAAGGTGGCGAGGCCGTTGGTGGTGTCGGTGCTGACCGCGTGGGACCACGCGCTGGTCCAGCCAACCGTGTCCCACGCCAGCACCGGCGGGGTGGTGGTGCCGGTGTCCCCGGTGTCCCCGGTGTCCCCGGTGTCCCCGGTGTCCCCGGTGTCCGAAGTGTCCACCCCAGGGTCGGTGTCTGCCGTGGCCGTGTCTGGGATGTCGACGGTGTCGTCGCCCGTGTCGTCGTCGACGGTGCCCGTGTCGGAGTCGAACGGGACGTCGCGCTCGCCCAGGGTGGACAGGCCCCCACACCCGCCGAGCCCCGCGCAAACCAGACCCCAAACCAGCGTGTGCCCTCGCGCCATGCGACCTCCTGACACCGCACCCTAGCCTGGGATCCGTGGGTTCGGGGGACGCGGGCGTGCGCAACCCGGGGGTCGCGCCCAGGGCTTCTCAGTCGGTGTCTCGCTGGACCGTCCGGCACCGGTCGCCCACCCAGCTCGGCGGGGTCAGGCCTGCCGGCGGCGGATCGTCGACCAGCAGATCCGGGTAGCGCCCAAACAGCACACAGTCGTCCGGCGTCGCAGAGGGTGGCAAGCCGTCCGTGCTCGGATCGCGCCACACCCCCACCGCCACGGCGACGTTGTGGTCGACCTCCCCCTCGGTGAACTCGTCGTCGGCGCCATCGCACCGAAACACGGTCTTGCTGTTGGCGACCGTGGAGGACGCGTCGCAGTCCAGGGTGCGGGTCCACGCAGCCACGCCGTCGACCGACGAGGCCTTGCCCGTGAGCGTGTGCGACTCCTGCTCCCGCGGCTGCTTGGACACGCCCCCGAAGTACATCGCGGCAAAGCGCACGTCCGTCGTGCTCTCCACCGTGATCGTCACCTCCCCCCGGCCCGCGTTGGCCCCGCGATCCACCGAGATCGCCTCGGCCCCGCCGTCGGTCCACCCGTCGGTGAGGACCCCGGTCCCGGACGCAGCACCGTCCGTGTCGGAGTCCAGGGCGGGATCGGTGTCGTCGGTGTCGACGCCAGTGTCGCCAGAGTCCACCGCCCCCGTGGCGAGATCGGTGTCCGTGTCGGTGTCGCCGTCTGCGTCCCCGCTAGAGCACGCGGCGAGTCCCAGCAAGACGCCGACCCACCCGGCGCGACGTGGCGTCACGGGTTCACGTTGCGGCAGTTGGCCGCGGTGAGCCAGGCGGGCGGGTTGAGCGAGGACGGCACGCTGGACCCCAGCATCACCGCAGGGTCGTGTCCGAACACGATGCAGTCCGCCGGGGTGCCCGACGCGTCCGACGCGTTCTCGGGCCACACCGCCATCGCCATCGTCACCTGCTGGTTGGTCGCCCCGGGCGTGAAGCCATCGACCGACGCGCTGCACTGGAACACCGAGTCGGCATCGGCCGTGTTGGGGGGCGAGTCGCCGCACAGCAGGACGCGCTCGTACGACGACGCCGATCCATCGGTCTCCGCACTCGTCTGCGCCAGCGTGTGCTCCTCGTCGTAGTCCTGCGTGAACCGCGTGGAGCCGAGCCACAGCGCAGCCGGCCCCCCCACGGCGACGGTGTCGACCGAGAAGGTGATCGTGCCCTTCGCCCCATTGGCGGCGGTGTCGATGGTGAACGCATCGCGCCAGTCGGTGGTCCAGCCGGAGAGATCCCAGGCCAGCGTGGGCGGCACATCCGTGTCGTCGGTGTCCGCACCGGAGTCGTCCGTGTCTTCGTCGCTGTCGTCCGTGTCTGGCGCATCGACCAGGTCGGTGTCGTCCGAGTCGAACAGGTCATCCAGATCGGACGCGGGCGCGCCCGCACACCCAGCCCACGCCATCGCGATTCCACCAAGCCACATCGATCGCATTCGGAAACCTCCAAGAAGTTGAGCCGTCCCCAGTCTGCCACGGGACCCGCCGGGGCGCGACCGACCTTGACACGGGGGCGCAGACGGATTGTTGACACCGCACTGGCCCTAGCTCGGAGTGCGTCATGCCCCCTCATTTCCCTCGCCCGCTCGTCATCTCCCTCGCCACGATCGCGGCGTGCTCCGGAGGCAATGACGACAACGGCGACACCGATCGCGGAGCATTCGACCTCGACGGCTTCGACGTCCTGGTCTCCACCACCGCGGTCGCCGAGGGCGATGCCACCTGCCCCGATGGCGGCGTGCTGGTGAACACGGGCTTCGACAACGGCGCCGACGGCGGCACCGAGGGCGACGGCATCCTCCAGGATGGTGAGGTCACCTCCACCACCGCGATCTGCGCCGATGAGGACGGCATCGTGCCCGGCACCGTCGGCGTTCCCGGCGGCACCCTGCTCCGCTACGAGGGCATCCCCGCTGGGGAGGACGGCTGCGTCGAGGGCGGCGTCCGCATCCACGTGGGCGAGGACGACGGCACCCCGGGTGGCACCGCCACCGACGGCCAGCTCCAGGACGAGGAGATCGACAACACCACGATCCTCTGCACCGACGACCCCTTCGACTTCGTCCCCGGACCGGATGCCCCGGGTGGCACGGCCGGCACCGCGGTGATCGACCTGTCCGGCGGCGCCACCCTCAACGACCAGCAAGAGGGCGGCCAGGGCGGCAACCTCGACGTGTACCTGTACCAGGACGGCCCGGCCTTCCTGCGTGGCCACACCACGGGCACGCCCGACACCACGTTCACGCCCCCCACGGCGTCGATCAACTTCGGTAGCCAGAAGCTGACCATCTCCAGCGACGCCACCCTCGGCCAGGGCGACACGGACGACATCGACGAGCTGTCCGACGGCGACTTCTTCTACGACGGCGACTACATCTACGTGGTCGACGGCGATCAGGCGATCGAGGTCACCGGGCTGGAGGTCCAGGCGGGCGCCACGCTCACCATCGAGCCGCCCCCCAGCGTGATCATCATCGACGAGCAGCCCTCCGCTGCCGTCGCCGAGGTCGCGGTCGCGGTGATCAGCCGCACCCTGCGGTTCGACAACGCCTTCGTGGTCGCCGGCCGCGTCGAGTTCTCCGACGACGCCAAGGGCTCCAGCCTCAACGTCACCGCGGGCGTGATCGACATCCCCGGCACCATCGACGTCTCCGCCCCCGCCGGCGGTGGATCGATCTCCCTGCAGGCTGGCAACGGCCTCATCGGCTTCGGCCGCATCGCCGGCACCCTGGACGCCCGCGCCACGGGCACCGATGCCGAGGGCAACGGCGGCAACATCAGCGTCTACGCCTACGGCACCCTGCTCGTCAGCGGAGACCTGCTGGCCGATGGTGCCGGCGAAGCCAACGGCGGCAACATCTACACGCTCGGCTACAGCGGCCTGTTCATGGACGGCACGGCCTCCTTCAACGGCGGCGCCGGTGAGGTCGACGGCGGCGCCGGCGGCAGCTTCACCATGGCGGGCGGCAAGGTCGTGTTCAACGGCCACGGGGCGCGGCGGCGATGCCCCGGCCTCCTGCCCCACCGACTTCGTGTGCGAAGGGGCCAACGGCGGCAGCGTGGACGCCCAGAGCGGCGAGCTCGGCGGCATGGCCATCGCAGGCTCGTTCGACCTGTCCGGCGGCGATGGCGCGGAGAACGGCCTCGGCGGCAACGGCGGCAACGGCTCGTTCACCATGTACTCGGGCAGTGGTGGCTTCAACGTCGTCACGCGGAGCTCGTCCGGCACGCTCGAGTTCGGCGCCTCCTTCCTCGCGCCCGGCGGCGCGTCCGGCGCGAAGGGAGGCGAAGGCGGCAACGGCGGCAGCCTCAACGTCGCAGCCCAGTACAACACCAACGCGACCGGAGGGGTGTCGCTCCTGGGCATCGCCGAGGCCCGCCTGGACGGCGGCGACGGGGCCGAGGGCGGCTGGGGCGGCGACGCCGAGGTCTACAACGAGTCCTATGGCAACGGCGCCCTCGACGCCGCGTTCCCCACCGGCCTCGCGTGGGACATCCCGTTGCTCAACCGCGGCGGCAACGGAACCGTCGGTGAGGGCGGCGAGGGCGGCATGTCCACCTTCGAGATGGAGACCAACAGCAGCACCAACCGCAGTCTCTGGCTCCGCGGCGACATCGACCAGACCGGCGGCACCGGTCCCTTCGAGGGTGGCGAGGGCGGCCAGCTCACCGCGAACACCAGCAACGGCGACCTCTGGCACACCGGTACGTTCCTGGGCAACGGCGGCGACGCGTCCAACGCCAACGCCAGCGCGGGCGCGGAGGGTGCGCTGGTGTTCTTCGGCGCCGAGGGCGGCACCCTCACGCTCGACGGCACCCTCGAGGTCAACGGCAGCGAGGGCTCCGAGGGCGGCCATGGCGGCCTCGTGTGGGCCGAGGGCACCGTGATCGAGTCGGCCGGATCCTGCACCCTGGACGGCGGGGACGCCATCGCCACCTCCTTCGAGGGAGACGGCGGCGAGGGCGGCGTCGGCATCTTCCGGTCCACCGGCGGCATCAGCACGCTCACCGGCAGCATCACCGGCGTCGGCGGGTCCGGCAGCGCGGGTGGTGACGACGGCGACGACGCCACCATCTCGCTGGACGGCATCCCGCTGTAGGCCACCAGACCGGTCCACCGGTTGCAAGGCCCCGGGCCGGCCACGCCGCCCCGGGGCCTTCGTGCGTCTGGGCCTGACATTCCGTGCTGCAACCTGCGATGCGGTGACGCGGTTCCCACGGCACGCTGAAGGAGAACCCCGACCGGAGGTGCCTTCATGGACCGCACGCACTTGCAACCCTTCGCCCTGTCTCGCCCCGAGGTCCCCCAGGGCTTCGTCGAGGGCCACGACAGCCAGCTGCGCCGACGCGCCACGGTCGCCCTGCCCACCCACATCGTGCTGTTCGCCACCGTCGCCGTGGCGTCCGCCGGCCTCGTGATCCTGGCCATGGCCGACCGCCTGCCCACCCAGGGCGCCTGGCTCCTTCCCATGCTGACCGTGCTCG
The DNA here is from genome assembly GCA_030424555.1 of bacterium. GTDB lineage: Bacteria > Myxococcota_A > UBA796 > UBA796 > JAUHWK01. The sequence continues at coordinate 5,099 of JAUHWK010000219.1, forward strand.
CCGCGTTCGCCGGCGCCACGTTGGCCCGCTTCTCGTGGCCGGAGCGACACCGCGGTTCCCCCGTTCGCGCCACGATCCTTGGCCTGATGGTCTCGCTCCCCGTGGTGCTCGGCGGCCTGACCATGGCCGCACTCGCAGCCTGATCTCAGGGGCGTTCCGACGTCCCGCGCCCGGCCGGTTCCCCCCCCGCTGGTCGGGCGCACCCTGGGAGGTCCGACCGCCGTCCCGGGCCCGCCCAGGCCCCCACCGCGTCGTGCGATTCCGTTCCGCGCTCCCAGGTGCTAGCGTCGCGCGGTGCGTTTCCTCCCCCTCCTCGCAGCCCTGACCTCGCCCGCGGCCCACGCCGCGGAGTGGTCGCTGGACGTGATCCTCGTCGCGCCCACCGACGCCGCCGATCCCGAGCTGGCCGCGGAGGCCGAGGCGATCGACCAGGCGATCCGCACCGCCATGGGCACGGACCGGCTCGTGGTCGCCCTCGACGACGTGCCCCGGTTTGGCCGCGACGCCGACCTCGACGCCCTCACCTACCTGCGCAGCTGTCCAGAGGGCCGGTACACCGACTGCGCCTGGGTGGTCGCCCAGCGTGGCCAAGCCGACGTCGCTGTCGCACCGCGCCTGACGCGCACCGCCGACGGGACCGTGTTCGAGGTGGCCTTCCTCGATGTCGAGGGCGCCGTGGTGCGGCTCGACCTCCCGATCGACCACCAGACCGAGGGCGTGGGCGCGCGGGTGGTCGGCATGCTCGACGCCATGCTCGACGGCCAGATGACGCTGTCGGACGTGCGCGTCGCCGCCGACGACGCCGTCGATCCCGACGCCGCCTCCACCGACGCCCGTCGGGCTGCCCAAGCCGAGATGGCGGAGCTCGCCGCCGATGCGGTCGATCGCGGCGACCGAGAAGAAGGGCGCCGGGCCCGCCTTCGCCGCGCCGACCTCGATCGCTGGCGCGGCGCAGACGTCCCGCCCCCCTGGGAGGGCCTCGGTCTCCCGGCAGACAGCTGGCGCCGCTGGCGCAACAGCGGCAAGTCCTTGCCCTGGTGGCGCGCCAAGGCCCAGGGTCGCCAAGGGGAGCTGATGGTCAGCGTGTCCCTGATCACGCTGGCGTCGGGTCCGTGGGCCACCCGCCACGAGGTCTGGTACAGCATCGACCCCGTCTCCTTGGAGCGCGAGGACACCCTGGTCGTGCAGGACCAGGAGAAGGGCCTGCTGCGCTCGTGGGAGTTCGCCCTCGGCGGCGGGCCGCTGCCGTGGATGGACCTCACCGTGTACGGCGGTCCCCGCATCACCACCTGGCAGTACCGGGTCCAGCGCATCGTCCCCGGCGAGGACGACCCGATCGATCCCCTGGCCGATCGCCCTGTGACCACCTGGCATGTCGGCGGACGGGTCACGGTCGCGCCCTTCCCCACCCTGCCTGCGCGGCCCACCTTCGCGGTGGGTGCCGAGGCCTGGTGGAGCGAGGACCGCACCCGCGTGCTGGAGGTCCCCGAGGGCATCCCGAGCCTTCCCCGCAACCAGATGGTCCTGATGGTGACCCAGCTGGGTGGCGAGGTCGACATCGGGCCCGTGCTGCGTGCCTGGGCGCGCGTGGACCTCGGGATCCCCGTGTCGGCCCGGGTTGCACAGGTGTTTGAGAGTGGCGGCACCAACCTTCCCGAGGATCGGCCGACCGTCGCCCTTGGCCATCGCCGCGATCGGGAAGGTCAGATAGCCCGAGGACTCGCCCGCAGGGGCGTAGACCAGGCGGATCGCGGCGTCGTTGACGAGGAGGCCGATGGGC
>JAUHWK010000220.1 GCA_030424555.1 bacterium
GGATCCGACCCGTGGTGACACCGGACCACCGGGTTACGGCGCCGGCCGGGCCGCACCAGGCCCCGAGGAGGTTCCATGACGACGGATGGTCTGCGGGATCGGGGTCGGGCGCTGGAAGACGCCTTCTTCGCCTCGGAGTCGGAGAAGAAGCTCGAGGCGATGCGCGCGGCGATGGCGGCCAAGGAGGCGGCCGCGGTGATCGCGCAGCAGACCGGCATCGACGACGCCAGCGTGATCGAGCGCATCGTCGAGCTCGGTGTCCGTCCCGAGACCCTCGCGGCGTTCGCGCTGGTGCCGTTGGTCCACGTGGCCTGGGCCGACGGCACGATCGACCCCAAGGAGCGCGAGGCCGTCCTGATCGAGGCCAAGGCGCTCGGCATCCACGACGGCCCGGGGCTCGACCTGCTCGCCGGGTGGCTGGAGCGCCGTCCCGGTCCCGAGCTGTTCAGCACCTGGAAGGCGTGGCACGCCGACGTGATCGGCGGCCTCGACGCCGACGCCCGCCTCGCGCTGGGCGCCGCCATCCTGGAGAACGCGCGCCGGGTCGCGCGCGCGGCCGGCGGCATGTTCGGCATCGCCTCGGTCAACCACGAGGAGCACGCCGCCCTGCAGCAGCTCACCGAGGTCCTCGCCCCGGCCTGAGTCCCAGCACCCGTCCACCCCGCCACGGGAGGACGGCGCTGCCCCCGACGCCCCGCACCGACCCGCTCGGTGTGGGGCGTCGTCGCGTGGGGGAGGCGAGACGGCTGTGGTCCATCGACGGCCCGGTGTTCCGGCGGTTCGCGTACCCCGGATGCACGACGGCCCGCGCGGGTCCGGAGACCGGCGCGGGCCGTGGGGGTGGTGAGGGGGCGACTCAGTCGTCGTCGCCGTCGTCCTCGTCCTCGTCCTCGTCCTCACCCTTCTTGGCCTTCTTGGCGGCCTCCTTCGCCTCTTCCTTGACGTGCTTGGCCCAACCCTTGGGGTTCTGCTCCTCGTAGATGGCGTCGCCGAGGGCCTCCGCATCCACGACCTCGTAGGTGTAGCCAGCCTCGTCGAGCTGGGCGGTGACGACGTCCTTCGGGCCCTTGAGGCTGATGAAGGCGTGGTCGTCGCAGCCCTTCGTGATGTCGGCCAGGTCCGCGACCTCGACCGACGACAGGGCGTCGGCGTAGCGCTCGAACGACGCCCAGGGCTGGCGGTTGGCGATCACGCCCGTGAGCCGGTTGGCCATCTGGTCGAGCGACTGCTGGCCGAGGACGTAGTTGGACGCGCGGGCGAGCTGCTTGAGACGCAGGTCGCGCTCAGCGAGACGGCCCTCAGACGCCTTGTCCAGGAACGCGCGGTAGCGCGACAGGGCGAACACCGCGGAGTCGTTCTGGATGGCGGCGGTCATGTACATGAACGCGGCGCCCCCGGGCTGGGTGATCGCGGCGGCCTGCGGCGAGTACACGACGCCGGCCTCCTCGCGCAGCTCGGCGAACAGGGTCATGCGCGTGATGTCGCCCAGCAGCTGGTGGGGGGCGGACGGGGTCTCGGCGGCAGGCTTGAGCGGGCAGACCAGGGTGACCTGGGTCTGGGTCTTGCCCTCGTCGTCGATGACCATGACCTTGAGGTCGCCGGGTGCGTTCGGACCGGGGATCGCCGGCGCCTTGACGGGCTCGACGCCGTTCGCGGGACGCCACCCGCCGAAGTAGCGAACCGCCAGCTCCTTGGCCTCGTTGGGGTCGACGTCGCCCGTGATCAACAGGACGGTGTTGGCGGGCTGCCAGACCTGGGCGATGAACTCCGCGACCTGCTTGTTCCCGTGCTTCTTGAGCGCCTCGACCTCAGCCCAGGTGAGGGGGTCGGTGAGGATGTGGTCGGGGTTGAGGTGCTCACCCCACATCCGGGAGACGTGCCAGTCGGGGTCGTACCAGTTCTTGCGCAGCGAGCGCTTGAGGTACGACAGGTAGCTGGACTTGCCGGACAGGTAGGGCTTGGTGGAGCTCAGCCGCTCGCGCAGCATCCACAGCTCGCCGTCGAGGTTGCCCGACGAACCGCGGATGCCGATGGTGTCGGTGAGCGAGCCACCGCCATCGTGCCAGCCGCCGGCGAAGCGCAGCGGGTCGAGCGGGGGGCTGAAGCTGCCCGGGTCGTTGGAGGCGCGGAAGTCGCCGTCGTGCAGCAGGAACTGCTTGGCGAAGCCCATGGAGCCATCGACGTCGTACGTGGAGCCGGCGCCGTAGGCGATCAGCTGGGCCTGGACCAGGGGCACGCTGCCGTGCTTGACGATGACGACGCGCAGGCCGTTCGACATCTTGAAGTCGGTGATGGCCGACAGGTCGGGCAGGGTGATGAGCTCGCGCAGGAAGGCGGGCGTGATGTCCTCGACCGGGATGGACGGGTTGAGGATGGCCTCCTCGCCGCCGCCGCGGAAGTGGCCGCCGCTGCCCTCGGTGTCGCCGGAGACGATCGCCACCTCGTCGCGATCGAGCGGGTTGATCAGCACCGAGGTGGACCGGCCGCGCTTGAGGTAGGTGTCGACGAACTCGGCGATCTGGAAGGCCTGCAGGCGCAGGACCTCGTTCATCGAGTCGGTGAAGTACCGGGGCGAGCCCGTGAAGTGGGCGTGCTGGGCCGTGCTGGTGGCGCGGCCGGCGCCGACGGCGGCGTACAGGTCGGACTGGTTGAACAGCGAGGCCAGGAAGGAGTTGCGGGCGTACGAGAAGTTCGCCTCGAAGGCCTTCTGGGTGAGCTCGTTCTCCTGCCAGCCGGTGACGACGTTGATCACCTGGTCGAGCATGCGGTCGGCGGCGCGCTCGGCCACGCGCTGCAGATCCTTGTCGTCGAGGTCGTCGACGTTCTTGAGGGTCGCCGAGCAGATGATCGTGGAGATGCGCTTGGACGGCAGGGCACCACAGCCCGGGGGCGACAGGCCCTTGTCCGGGTCGAAGCGGGTGTTGATGTTGCGGTCCTGGAGCTGGGTGACGCCCTGCGAGACCGCGGTGGACACCAGGCTGCCGGCCACCTGCATGAGCGTGTCGTCGCCCTGGTAGCCGGCGGGCGCGGTCCACGAGATCGCGACGGTGGGGTGCTCCACCGGGCCCTCGTACACGCCCATCTCCTTGGACTGCGGATCGACGGGGATGAGGCCGGTGAACTCGTCACGACGGGGGGTGAACTTGCTCTCGATGCTGAGCACCTCGTCGTTGTTCGCCGGGTTCATCGGGATCAGGTACCAATCCTCGGGGTTCTCCGGATCCGGGTTCTCGACCGTGGGGCGCGGGGCGCGGCGGATGTCGTCGTCCGTGAGGTTCTCATCGAGCAGCTTCAGGTCGAACGTGCTGACCATGAGGTGCAGCAGGTAGTTGAAGCTGGCGTCCGGCAGGTCCCCGACGACCATGATCGTGGTGGTCTCGGGGTGGTAGTACGCGTCCGTGAACGCCTGGATGTCTGCGAGGACGATGTTGCGGATCGAGGTGTGATCCCCGGCCATCGGCCGGTGGTACGGGTGCTCCTCGGGGAAGGTGTGCTTGTTGATGTACTCCCACACCGTGAAGAACGGGATGTTGTAGTTCTCCGCCCGCATGCGGATCTCGTTGCGGACGACCTCGATCTCGGTGGTGACCATGTCCTCGGTCACCTTGGCGATCGGATCGGCGATCCGCAGCGCCTCGAGCTTCATCATCGCCTCGAGGTTGTGCGAGGCGCACACCGTCATGTAGGCGGTGATGTCGTACTGGGTGAACGCGTTGAGGCTGCAGCCCATCTCGGACTCGAGCAGGTCCCAGGTCTTGGGCAGGGTGCCGTGCTCGGAGCGGAACCACAGGTGCTCGACCAGGTGGGCGATGCCCTCCTTGCCCAGGGGATCGTCGCTGGCGCCGTGGTCGGTGACCGAGGTGATCGCGACGATCGGCTGGTTGATGTCACGCTGGAAGATCACCCGCAGGCCCGACGGGAAGGTCAGGTCCTGCATCGTGAGGCTGAGCGGCTTGAGATCGAGGTTGAGGCTGGGGCGACCGGGGTTGGCCGGCACGCCGGACACCTCGACGACCTCGGTGGCCTCGGTCTCGGCGGCGGGTGCGGCCGCGGCGGGCACGGCCGGCAGCAAGGCTGCGGCGGCGACGAGCGCGCGCTGGAGATGGGTCGTGAAGCGGGCCATGGGGCCTCCTTGGAGCGGGGCGGTGCGGGCCGTCCCCTCGGTTCTTCTCAGACAGTGGTCCGTCCGGTCCTCCCCGGGGACCGGGTCCGGATGGACGGGGGTCCATAGCCGGTTCCCTCCGCCGTGCATCCGCACGGTGGCGGGCTGGTGAGCATCCGGACAACCCTTCGACCTCGTCCGTCATCCCCGGAACCGATCCCGGGCCTGGGACGTGGGGCGGCCCTACGGCGTGGGGGCCGAGGGCTGGGAGGGCGCGGCGACCTCGGGGGTGAGGGCGTCGAGTGCAGTGGCGAGGGCGTGGATGCGCGCCGTCCAGTCGTACACGCCGTCGATCGGTCGGTCGATGGGATCCAGCACGCGCTGGGCGATCGACGCGGGCAGCGCGGCCGCGACGGACGGATCCGGCGGTGAGGACCACCACAGGGTGGGCTCGGCGTGTGCCTGGGCCCACGCGGTGACGGCGGCGAGGCGCTCCGGATCCGGGATCGCGGTCGGATCCAGGTCGAACACGGTGAGGGGGAGGCCATAGCGCCGAGCCAGGTAGCTCCAGGTCCGATCCGTCACGGCGACCGGGCGCTCGGCGAGCCCTTCGGTGGCCTCCTGCAAGCGCTGGTGGGCCTCGTTCGTCCAGGCGCGGACCGCCTCGTACTGGTGGTCCCAGACCTCGGCGCTTCCGGGGTCGAACGTGCGCAGGGCACGATGGACCGCGCCGGCCTGCCCTTGGAACAGCAGGGGATCGAGCCAGGTGGTGGGGTCGGTGGCGCTGTGGTGGTGGGCGTGGCCGCCGTGGGCATGGGTGACGCCGCCGTCCTCGCGGACGATCAGGTCGAGGTTCTTCGCGCTCACGACGAGCCGGCGTCGGGGGAGGTGTCCGGTCGCGATCCAGGGCTCGTGGTCGGCGCCGTTGGCGACCAGGAGATCCTTGTCGGCGAGCGCGGCGATCGCCTCGGGAGAGGGTCGCCAATGCGCGGCGTCGGCGTCGTTCGGGAGCATGACGGTCACTTGACCGGCGTCCCCGATCAGGGTGCCAGCCAGCCAGCCAGCGGGGTGGGACAGGGCGACCACCTGGAGGGGCTGGGCCGAGGAGGCGGCGTCTGTGGCGGGATCGCCGCTCGCGCAGGCGGCGAGGAGCAGCAGGGATGGGATCGGGCGCATCGCTCCTCCGCGACCCTGCGTCCCCCCCGTCACGCTGTCGGATCCCATGCGTCGTAAGGGAATCGGGGTGGACACGTGGGCGCGACCTTGAAATATGCCATCGCGGCCGGGGTTGCGTCACGATCGTGGGGCGGCTCGTCAGGTCGGACCTCTTCGCGCCTCCGAGTGGGCGCGGCCCCGTGGGCTCCGGTCCACTTCCCCCTGCCTTCAACCGTCGTCCCGCCCAGTCCGGGCCGTCCCCTCGGGCGGCGCCATCGCGCGGGACCCCGGGAGACGTTCCATGCGCAAGGCCCTCGCAAACCCGATCCACGGCGCGATTCTCGGTGCGGTTGTCGGCACCGCTGTCGGCATCCCCTCGGATGCCCTCGCCCTCGACCCGGCGATCGAGCTCGGGGTCCAGGGCGGCGTGTTCGTCGTCGACCCGCTCGATCAGATCAACACGAGCTGGTACGCCGCCCCCAAGATCGACATCTGGTTCGTCCCCAGCGCGGCGCTCGAGATCGACGTGGGCTTCTCCACCGGCGGTGCCGACGTCCCCGAGCACGGCTTCTTCGCGGCGATGCCCACGCTCTCCTTCGTCGGCAACCCGCTGGCCTCCAAGGGCACGCCGGTCCAGCCGATCGTCCAGCTCGGCGCCGGCGTGATGTACAAGTCGATCAACGACAAGGGCATCCAGGGCGCGGACTACGCCAACACCCGCGTGGAAGCGATCGTCAGCTTCGGCACCGGCTTCATCATCCCGATCCCCAAGACCCCGATCAACCTGCGCTTCGATGCCAAGGTCTGGGTCTCGGTGGCCGAGGAGGACGGCCTGTACGACTCGCCGTTCATCCACTTCGTCGGGACCGGCGGCCTGGGCGTCAAGCTGGGCCTGTCGCCCGATGAGGACAAGGACAAGGTCCCCGACAACAAGGACCTGTGCCCGACCGATCCCGAGGACATCGACGGCTTCGAGGACGCCGACGGCTGCCCCGATCCCGACAACGACGCCGACGGCGTGCTGGACGACGCCGACCAGTGTGGCGACGAGGCCGAGGACCTGGACGGCTTCGAGGACGACGACGGCTGCCCCGACGTCGACAACGACGCCGACGGCCTGTCGGACGCCGAGGATGTCTGCCCCGATGTCGCCGGCCCGGACACCACCGGTGGCTGCCCTGACGGCGACGGCGACGGCATCGCTGACGCCCAGGACCTGTGCCCCACCGCGGCGGGTCTGCCGGACTTCGATGGCTGCCCCGACACCGACGGCGACCTCGTGGCCGACCCCGACGACGAGTGCCCGGACGAGGCCGGCACGCCCGAGTCGTTCGGCTGCCCGGACCAGGATGCCGACCACGTCCCGGACGCCCGCGACGCCTGCCCCGATGAGCAGGGCCCGCTGGATGCGGACGCTACCCGGCACGACGGCTGCCCGGCGGCCGCCTACTACGGCACCGAGGCCATCCTCCTGTCCGAGGGCCTCCAGTTCAGCCGCAACAGCGCCTCGCTCAGCCGCGACAGCCGCAAGACGCTGGACCAGGTGGCGGCGCTCATCAAGGGCGACGAGGCCATCGAGAAGGTCGTGGTGG
>JAUHWK010000221.1 GCA_030424555.1 bacterium
CGCGGGCGTTGCGTCGCCGTCCCGCGCGGTGCATCCTCGGCCTGCCTGTAGGAGCCCCGATGCCGCGCCGATCCACCGACCGACCGCCCGTCCTGCCGCGTACCCTCTCGCAGACCGTCCGCCTGGCGCGCGGGCCCGCCGCAGCCCTGCTCGGCGGCGGGGTGTGGGGGGCGTGTGCGCCGGCCCCCGTGGACGTGGACTGCCTCGACGTCCCCCTCGAGGCCTGCGACGTCACCCCGGGCTGTCGGCTCAACGTGGCCCACCGCGCCCGCATCGACGAGGCCAGCGGGTTCAGCTGCTGGGAGGACGGCGTGATCCCCGTCGCGTGCCAGCCCGACTTCGATGCCGAGCGCTGCCCGTCGGATCGCACGCCCGCCACCGGCGCCAGCACCGATCTCTGCTTGTTGTTCGACGACGTGTGTACGCCCGAGGACTGGGTGGACTGCGATCCGCCCGCCACCCGGTTCTGCCCCATCTGCGAGACCCTCGATCTGGGTCCCTACGTCGAGCCGACGATGCGCCTGGAGGGGATGGAGGGCCTCGGCCGGCACCTGGCGGTCGGCGATCTCAACGACGATGGTCACCTGGATCTCGCAGCCAACGGACAGTTCGGCGTGGTGGTGTTCTTCGGACCCGTGTCGCCGACGTCGGAGACCTTGGTGCTCACCGACGGCGACAGCTCCACGGACGAAGAGGTGTTCCTGGCGATCGGGGACCTGAACGCCGACGGCATCGACGATCTCGTGGTGGGCGCCCCGAGCGCGCAGCGGGTGACCAGCACCGTCCGGCACGGTCAGATCGCGTGGCACCAAGGGCCGCTGGCACCCGGCGAGGCCAAGCTGCTGGACGATGCGGACCTGCAGCTCGAGGGGCGCGAGACCGGGTTCGAGCTCGGCGCCGGGCTGTGGATCGCGGAGCTGGATGGGGACGGACAGCCCGACCTGCTGGTGGTGGCGCGTCGGGACGACTCGTTCGAGCGCGACGGCGGGGCGGTGCTGCGCATTCCCGGTCCGCTCCAAGCCGGCGAGCCGGTGTTGGTGCAGGTGGAGGCGGACAGCCGCATCGCGGGGCCCTCCGCGTTTGGACAGGCGATCCTCCTGCGCGAGGCCACCGGAGACACGCCGGCGCGGGTGATCGGCGAGCGGCCGGGGGGCATCGTGGTGGAGGTCGGGTTCGACGAGGACGACCGCGAGGCGACGACCGACGATGGCACGGTGGTGGCCCGGGTGCGCGACCTGACGGATGCCGGGGTGATCACGCGCATGGCCCGTGGGGATGTGGACGGGGACGGCGTCGAGGAGATCGTCCTGGGCTTCCCGGACGAGACCGGGGTCTACGATCGGTCCGGTCGGCTCGCGATCGTCACGCCCGACGCGGCAGCGGACGAGGTGCCGGGGGCGGACACGATCGGTCGGGGTCGGTGTGATGGCGACTCGCTGGGGATCGCGCTCGCGGTGGGGGACGTCGACGGCGACGGCGTGGACGACATCGTCGCGGGGGCCGGCGGCGGAACCAACGTGGGCGGGTTGCTGATCAAGGGGCCGATCCTCCCCACCGAGGACGATCTGCGCTTCAGCGACCTGGCCCCGCGCCTCGGCGTCGCGGCGTGGGGCGAGGACGTGCTGATCGTCGACCTGGACGGGGACGGCGACCAGGACATCGTGACCGGCGCGCCGGGAGCGAGCGCGGTGGTGGTGTTCGACGGCGGGAGCCTGTGACGGTCAGTCCGCGGGCCAGTCGAGGTCGGGGCGCTCGTCGCCGTCGCGCTTGCGGACGAGGATGTCGCGCGGCCCCCCGATCCACCAGGTCTCGTCGGTCGGGCGGCTGTAGGGGACGGGCTCGGGGTCTTCGCCGATCGGGGTGAGCACCCCGGGGGCGTCCTCGAGATCGACGGCGTCAGCGGGCTCGTCGCAGTCGAACCGGCGCACGATGGCCTCTTCGACCGTGAACGCCATCTCGCCGACCTCGGCGGTGCGCCCCTGCGGGAAGCGTGGGTCGCCGGGGTCGGGGCCGCGGACCTCGGGGGTGGTGGCGACGGCGGTGCCACGGCGCCACAGCTCGCCCGTGCAGCCGGGGGTGAGCGAGTCGGGGCCGTGCAGGGTGCGGTCGTACCGGACGAACGTGGCGTCGCGCCCGTCGGCCTGGCTGCCCTGCATCCGGATGGCGCCCTCGCGCACGCCCTCGGGGACGTCGGTGGACTCCAGCACACTCCACGCGCCGTAGAAGGCGCGGTGGTCGACCCCGTGAAAGCCCTGGGGCCCGCACGCGGCGAGGCCCCCGAGGCTGGCCAGGAGCCACGGCAGGACACGGAGGGTGGCGGCGTGGGAGGTCATCGGCCGGGAGGGTACCGCAGGTCGGACGGCCCGTCGACGCCCGCGCATCACGGGACCGGGAATTCCTCGCGAATGCCTGCGAGCAGGGTCGCGACGGTCTGGGCCGTGTGGGTGAGCTGCTCGGTGTGGTGGGTCGACGACAGGAAGAAGCGCAGGCGCGCCGCGTCGTCGGGGACCGCCGGGTACACGATCGGCTGGACGTTGATCCCCGCCTCCAGCAAGCGCTGGCTGAGGACCAGGGCGTGCATGGAGTTGCCCGTGATCACGGGGATGACGCCCGAGCCACCCAGGGCGGGACCGACATCGAGGCCATGCGCCACGCACGCCCCATGGAAGGTACGCGCGTTGGCCTGGAGCTGCTGGACCCGCTCGGGCTCGGCGAGCATCAAGCGCAGGGACGCGAGGGCCGCGGCGCCGTTCGCGGGCGTGAGGCCCGCCGAGTACACGTACCCGGGCGAGGTGTAGCGAAGGTACTCGATCAGGGCCTTCGAGCCGGCGATCCATCCACCGCAGCTCGCGAGCGACTTGGACAGGGTGCCCATCCACAGATCGACCTCCCGGCCGTCGATCCCGTGGTGCTCGGCGACACCACACCCGGTGGCGCCCACCACCCCGAAGCTGTGCGCCTCGTCGACCATCAACAAGCAGCCGTAGCGCTTCTTGAGCTCCAGGAAGCGGGGCAGCTGCGTGATGTCGCCGTCCATCGAGTACACGCCCTCGATCAGGATCAGGCAGCGGCGGTGGTTGGCGCGCAAGGCCTTGAGCTGGGCCTCCAGCGCGTCGGGATCTTCGTGGCGGAACCCGCGCCGTGCGGCCCCGGACAGCTTGATCCCCTGCAGGGCGCTGTCGTGGATGTAGGCGTCGTGCAGGATCAGGTCCTCGGGACCGAACAGGTGCCCGATGGTGCTGACGTTGGTGGCGTGGCCTGCGGTGTAGAGCAGGGCGTCCTCGGCGCCTTGGGCGGCGGCCAGCTCGCGCTCGAGGTCGCGGTGGAAGGGGCGCTCGCCCGAGGCCACGCGGCTGGCGCTGACGGAGGTGCCCCAGCGCCGGGCGGCGGCATCCACCGCGTCCAGCACCCGGGGATCGCCCGACAAGCCCAGGTAGTTGTACCCGCTGAAGTGGACGAGCTCGCGGCCGTCGACGTGGGTGACGTCGCGGGCCGTGCCGTCGTGGACCCGATGGTACGGGTTGTCGAGCCCCATCGCGCCCACACCTTCCAGCCGCATCGCGAGGTCGCGCACCTCGGGCCAGGCCGCGATGTCGGTGTCCTCCGGGCGAGGCGTCCAGGTGGGGGTGGGGGCCTGGGCAGGGTCGGTGTCGGTGGCCACTTCGCGCAGCTCCGCGACCACGTCCCGTGCGACGATCACGAGATCGCCGGACGCGTCGCGCAGGACGATGTCGCAGGCGAAGCGGTCGCCCGCGGGCTCCCCGAACGTCACCTCAGCCGCGAGGATCTCGCCCGGCACGGTGGGGCGCATCGCGACGACGTGTCCGAACGCGACCGGGGTTCCCGCGCGGCCGAACCGGGTCCAGGCCACGCTCGCGGCCAGCTGCATCGCGCTGTCGAGGGCGAGCGGATCCAGCGTGAACGCCCGGCGTGGATCGCGGGTGGACCACGCGGCGGGATCGCCTGCGCGCACCGAGCCGACGACGTGGCCCGCCCCCACGCCGTCGATGGAGACGATGCCCTGGAGCAGGGGGCCGTGGAAGGTCGCCCCGTCGTAGAACGCGTCTCGGTCGATCGACGGGGCCTCGCGGGGCTCGTCGGGCAGGGTGGGGATCTCGATCGGGCCGGCGGGGCCGATCCGTGCCTCGTCGTGCAGCGCGCCATCGGCGGAGAGCAGGCGGGCGATCCCGCGGTCGGCCTGGAGCCGGATCGGCGTGGGCGCGGTGACGGAGACCCCGCGGTACAGCGTGAGGTCGCGCAGCTCCAGCGGGTGGGGGACGTCGGCGACCCAGGCCAGGGCGTCGGCGACCGAGGCCAGCGGCAGGATGGGGGTGCCGTCGATCGCGTGGTCGGCCAGGTACGGGTCCCGGGTGGTGTCGAGGGTGCCGTCCAACGTCAGGCGTCGGAACGAGGCGGGGACCTCTCGCGTGAGCACCACCGGGCCGCGGTGCTGCTGCATCACGGTGTCCAAGGCCGACAGGCCGGCTTGCATGTCGACGAAGGCGACACCCTCGGCCCGCATCGCGGCGCGCACGGCGGGCGGGATCGTGTCGGCCATGGCGGTGCCGACCCACGGACCGGTCTCGGCGATGGTGGCCGGGCACGGAGCACACGCGGTGAGGCCGGCCAACGCGGCGTTCGCGGCGGCGTATGCGGTCTGGTGGCGGTTGCCGAAGCGTCCGGCCTGGCTGCCCAGGGCCACCGCGACGCGCAGGGTGTCGCCACACGCGGCCAGGGCGTGCAGCCAGCCGTCGACCTTGACGGACAGGGCGCGCTCGACCTCTTGGGGCCGCACATGCTGGACCGCGCCGTCGGCCAGCACCCCGGCGGCGTGGATCAGCACGGTGGGACGGCGTCCGCCGAGGGCGTCTCGGAGGGAGGCGGGATCGGTCACGTCCCCGCGGATCGCGTGGACGTCGGGGAAGGCGGCGAGGGTGGCGGCGTCCGCTTCGGACGGGGCGTTGCGGCCGAGGAGCAGGACGGTGGCGCCCCGGCTGGCGGCACGCAGCCCCGCTTGGAGGCCGATCCCGCGGGTGCCGCCGGTCACCAGGACGAGGTCGTCGGGCCCGATCGGGATCGGCGGGTGGGTGGGAGCCTCCGCGAGGCCCATCACGGCCCGCCCGCCCTCGACGAGCTGGATGTCGACGGAGCGCTCCGCCGTGCCGTGCTCGGCGATCACGTCGGCTGCGACGGCGTGGTGGTCGACCCGGAGGTGGTGGACCACGGCGTCGGGCCACTCGCGTGCGAGGGCGCGCTGGGACCCGGCGATCGCCTCGGCCCAGGGATCGTCGTGCGGGACGATGGTGAGCACGTCGGGAGAGGACGCGGAGGCGCGGCGCACTGCGGCGAGGAACGGCCCGAGCACGTCGGGTCGGGCGGCGCGGCCCTGGAGGACCTCGGCGGGTGCGGGGCGGTCGGCGAGATCGAGCCAGACCAGGCAGGCGGCCCGGGCGTCGACGGCGTCGGGGGCGACCGCCATCGCAGGCAAGCCCTCGGCGGACAGGGACTCCGCGAGCCGCTTGCACCGCGGCAGGTCCGGACCGGAGACGAGCCATGGCCCGGGCCGGGTGTCGGGGCGGGGGAGGCGGGGCCGGGGGGTGTCGACCCACACCACTGCGCGGGGGACGAGGGGCTCGCCGCTGCGGTCGTCGATCGCCTCCGCGCCGCCCTCGCGCACGAAGTCCACCAGATCGGCGATCGTGGGGCCCTGCATCAAGAGCTCTTGCGGGATGCCGCCGAGCCCGGGGAAGCGCTCGGCGAGGCCCGTGGCGAGGTCGCCGACCATCAAGCTGTCGAACCCGAGGTCCTCCATCAGCCGCATGCCGGGGCCGAGGCTGTCGAGGGGGTAGGCGCTGACCTTGGCGACCACGGCCTTCACGCCGTCGAGGACGTCGTCCGACGAGGGGGTGACGGGCGCGGGGGCTGGGGCTTCGGCCACCGGGGCGGCGACGACCTCGGCGGGGGCAGACTCGGGGGACGAGGATGCGCCTTGGAGGGTGAGCCGTCGCGTGCGCTTGTCGGACACGACCCAGTACGGCTCGCGGGGCAGGATGGACGGCGGCAGCACTGCGAGCGGGGCCTTGGCGGTGATCGGTCGCACGTCGAGGTCGACCCCGGCGCACCACAGCTTGCCGAGGCCCTCGAGCAGGCTGCGGCCATCGTCGTGATCGTCCCGTCCTCCGAGGGTGATCACCCCGCGGTGGGGCCTGGGGGCGCCCCCGCGCGCGAAGCTGGCGAGCGGACCGCCCGCACCCACCTGGAGGTAGAGGTCGGCCCCGGCGTCGGCGCACTGCTGCAGCGCCTCGGGGAAGCGCACCGGGCTGGTGGCGTGGCGGAGGAACACGGCCCGCGCGTCGTCGGCGCTCGCGTACGGGGTCTGGGCGATGCCCGAGGCGACCGGGATCCCGGGGGCCGCGAGGGACAGGTCCGCGAGCAGTGCGGGCGCGTCCACCCCGTCCATGATCGGGCTGTGGAACGCGTGGCTGACGGGGAGGGGGCGCGCGACCATGCGGCGGCGCTCCGCCTGCTCCACGACCGCGGCGACCGCGTCGGACGATCCGGAGACCACGAGCTGGCGGGGATGGTTGACGTTGGCGATCACGGCGCCGGGCACGAGGATCTCCCCGACGGCGGCCTCGTCGGCCATGATCGCGGCCATCGCGCCATGATCCCCATCGATCGCAGCCATCGCACGTCCGCGTCGGGCGACGTACCGGCCCAGGGCGTCGGGTTCGGCGACCCCCGAGACCGCGGCCGCGACGAACTCCCCGAGGCTGTGTCCGG
>JAUHWK010000222.1 GCA_030424555.1 bacterium
ATCACCACCTCCACGGTGACCATCCTCAACTCCGTCCCCAGCCAGCCTGCGGTGTCGCTGCTGGTGTGGTCGGATGGGACGGGCCCCGCGGTGGCGCCGCCGCCGGACACGGTGGACGACATCATCTGCAACCTGGACACCTCGTCTACGGACGCCGACACGGGTGACACGGTCAGCTACACGATCCAGTGGTTCGAGGACTCCTCCGCCACCCCGATCTACGTGGTCAACAAGACGCCGGCGCCCACGGGCACCTCGGACGCGGACTGGCACCTGCCGGCCGACCAGACCAGCTACGGCGACCGCATCAAGTGCCGGGTCACGCCCTACGACAACTTCGGCTCCGGCGCGGCGGGCACGTTCGCCGAGACCCCGTACGTCGAGGTCCAGGACCTGACCCAGCCGAACGCGCCGGTGTTCGACTCCATCGCGCGGTACGGCAACAGCACCACGGTCACCTTGTCGGGTACCTGTGTCGCCGGTCAGTTCGACTGCAGTGTCCTGACCATCAGCTGTACGTCGCCCACGGCCACGAACCTCAACACCACGGCCACCTGCACCGGGCTGAACGACTTCTCCAAGGACGTGTTCCTCGACCGGGGTCACACCTGGACGTGTGGCGGTATCTGCACCGACCAGGCGACCAACGACTCTCCGCCGTCGGGTACCGTCGTCACGGAGATCTGCGACCCGTTCGACTCGTACGAGATCAACGCGTCGGAGGGCCCGACCTACGGCGACAGCTCGGGCAACCCGGTCGACGAGTTCGCGGGCCTGCCGGACGACAACGCCAGCAGCATCACGGTCACCGGCAACATCATCGGGGCCGACACCGTGGACTGGTACCGGTTCCAGTCGACCGACAACGTCAGCGAGGATCTGGCCGATGGGCGTGACGCCTACAACTTCCAGATCACCATGCAGGCGGGCATCGACGACTACGACATCACCGTGTACCGCGGCACCAACCCGTCGCTGAACCCGAGTGCCGTGCCCGAGTGCAACGCCACCGGCCAGTACGACGACTACAACTGGTACAACTGGGACAAGAACCGCCGGGCCAACGGCACCTCGGTCAGCGATCGCCCGCTGCCCGCGGACCGCCAGGCCTGTGGTGCCAACCCCAACGCCGCGTACAACTACTGTGCCGACGACAGCGTCGACTACTACGTGCAGGTCGTCCGCACGCAGCAGACCGACTGCCAGCACTACCGCCTGCGGGCGAGCAACGGCGGCACCAACACCCCGTGATGCGGGCCGCTTGAGCCACCAGGGCCGTCGCTCCTCTCGAGGAACGGCGGCCCTTCGTGCGTCTGGGATCGAGGCGGTGGGGGATCGCGCGCGGGGCGGCGCGCGGCGCGATCAGTCCGCGGACGATGCTGGCGCCTCACCCGGGAGGGTGCGGAACCGAAGCGTGACGTCGACGATGGACGCGGCCTGCCCCACCTGGTCGACGAAGGCGGGAATCTCGAGGCGGTCGTTGATGCAGTCGAGGACCGTGGGCCCGCCGAAGCTGTCCGACAACACGCGAGGGGTGCGGGCGTGGGCGTTGGGTCCGACCGCAAAGCGCATCCGCACGTCGCCCGCTAGGGAGGGCTGGAGCGGAAGCCGTCGGGCATAGCAGGTCTCGAAGGCGTCGAGCTCGGACTCGAGCACGGCGCGGGCGGCGTCGGCCGACAGCACGCCCTGGGTCTCGAGGTCCAGGATGGTGACGGTGGGGACGACGGCCACGGCGGTGCCGATGGCTTCCCGCATGCGTCGGGAACGGTCCGTGAACACACGCTCCAAGGACCGGCCGGCGTGTTGGTCGGGGATCTGCGTGCGGTAGCACAGCCCGCCGAAGAGGTGCTCGGCTTGGGTGCCGGGGACGGGATCGCAACACATGCCCCGGTGCTCGTCGTGCCCGCACTGCTGGCGGGACCAGAGGACGACGGCCGCGCCGGTCTCGCCGAGTCGCTCGCCTTGGAACGAGGTGACGGCCACACCGGGGGGCACGGTAATGGGCCAGGTGGACGCCCCACGCAGGCGGGTCTCGTCCTGGCGCGGCACCGGCGAGACCGGCTCCGAGAAGGCCACCCGCACGCAGCGGTCGCGGAGGACCTGCACCGACGCCGAGGGGCCCTGGGTGTGGTTGTGCTTGGCCAGGGACAGGGCGTCGTCCTGCGCGTCGAGCACGATCTGGTAGGTGGGCTGCACGGCCCAGGTCCCACCGCTCTGCTCGGCGACGAACAAGCGCTGGGCAGGAGGGCGATCGCGCGTGTACCCCTCGCCGATGGCATCCTTGGGGAGGTCGTCTACGATCAGGTCGATGTGGGTGCCGCGCACCCGGTACCGCTTTCCGGAGCCGATCAGGGTCAGCCCGCGCTCCAGCTGGATCACGGCGCCGTCGGCGCGCTCGAGCTGGACATCCCGGGTGAGGACGGGGAGCACGTCGCGGTCTCGGACGTACACGTCGAGCCGGGTCTGGGCGAGGACGGGGGGCTGGGCGTAGCAGTGCGACCAGTCGGACGGCGTGGCGTCGGGGGGAAGCAGGCCGCCGTCCGACCGCCGGGGGGCGTCGTGGGTGACGATGCGCGCGGGGATCCACCCGTTTCGCGCAGGCCCCATCTGGAGCAGCACGACCACGGGGGCGTCGGTGAACTCAGGGGCCTGAGGGAGGTCGGTGGACCGCAGTCGGGCGCCCTCCGCGTCTGGGGTCAGGTACAGCCAGGCGGCGCGGTCGACCGTGATGAACGCTCCGGCGTCGTCGGAGGCTGCCGCGGGGGCGGAGAGGGACAAGACAAGCGGCAGCAGGTGCGGCATCATGCAGGGAGCTCCACGGTCGCGACCGGAGGGGAGGCGACTTAGCAAGAACCCGTGGAACGGGCGCGAGGATGTCCAATGCGGGCGAGGTTCGTCACGACGTTCCGAGGGGTGTCCGGCCGGGCGCGGTCGATGTGCGCGGCCGCCGGGTGGGGGATGGTGATGGGCGCAGCGATGGGGTGCGCGCCGATGTCTCCTGGGGAGGAACCACGGGGTGGCGGGGTCGAGGGTTCCGCGGTGTCCGTGGCGACGCTGTGGGGGAGTGAACCCCTCAACCGGGTGGTGGTCGTCCGTGATGCCCGGGTGGTGTCGGGTCCGACGGTGGATGAGGGGATCGTGTTCGTCCAGGACGCGGAGCACGGCCACGGGCTCGCGGTGCGTCGACGCGGCCACGTGCCGGACTGGCCACCTCCGGTGGGCACCGTGGTGAGGCTGTCGGGGTTGTTCGTCGGGCCGCGTGCGACGCCCACGCTGTGGATCGAGGGCGCGTCCAGCGTCACGGTGCTGGACACGCCGCGCCAGGCGCCCATCCGGTTTGTCGATCCACCGCTCCCGCGGGCCTGGGCGTTGGTGCGTTTCGATGGGGTACGCGTGCTCGGCGATCCCGATCCGTCGGGTCGCACGGCGGTGTCCGTGGGCCGCGAGATCGACGGCCGGTTCGGGGTGGCGCTGCCGGGATTCGATGCGGAGGGAGACCTGTCGGGGGTGGTGATGGCCGACGGCGCGATCGCCCCTCGGTTCGCGGCGGACTGGACGGGCGACGCCGGGCAGGAGACGGTGCCGGCGCGCTCGGTGCGGGACCTGCTGTTGGGCGATGGCCGGGTCGGGGAGACGATCGACCTCACCGGGGTCCAGGCCACCCCGTGGTCGATCGGTGGACGCTGGGTCGTGCTGCAGGATCCCGCGTCGGGCGTGGGGCTGTTCGTCGACACCGAGGCGTGGTCGGCGCGGCGCGACACCGTCCCGGGCGATCGGCTGACCTGGCGGGTGCAGGTTGGCGTGGTGGGAGGACAGGCCCAGCTGCGCGCATGGGAGGAGCCGAGGGTGGTCGGTCAGGCGGTGGTCACGGAGGGGCCGTCTGTCCGACACGGCGCGCTGTGGACCGAACGCATCGAAGGGATTGGGCCTTCGGATGCCGCCGGAGAGCGGGCCGTGGGCGAGGCGTTCGTGCTCGACGACCGGTTCCTCGCGCTGGACGACCTGCCGGATCCCGCGTGGATCCGCTCGGTGATCGACAGCTCACGCGCCCAGCCCCGGCGGGTGGTGCTGGAGGCCTGGCCTGCGGAGGAGGGCGACACGGACCTGCCGTAGGGGCGCCGCGTCGCGTGCAGTCCTGGGGGCCGCCGACCCACGCGCTCGCCGCGATCACCAGCCCGTGTCGAACCAGGACACGCCGGTGTCGGTGTCGAACCCGGTGTCGTCGTCGAGACACTGCGAGGTGTCGCGCTGCGCATCCGCCAGGTCGATCTCGCAGGCGTCCTGGACATCGGCGGTCGGGTCCTGGGCGAGGATGAGGACGTCGTCGCACTCCGCGCTCGCGTCGCCGTAGCAGTCGCACACGAAGTCCGCGTAGCGGTCGCACGGGTTTCGCTCGACGACGTCGCAGGCGGCCAGGGTGGCGATGGCCGTGGGGATCAGGGGGAGCAACGCGAGACGCATGGGACCTCCGGGACGGCCGTGGGACGGTCGACGCCGTCGCATCTTCACCGAATCCCGGCGCGTCGTCGAGGGGTGGGCAAGGCGGCAGGTTACCGCGCGGGTGTCGCTGGAGGAGTCCGCCCATGGCCGTCGCCGCCCTCGAGGTGCGAAACCTCACCCGCCGCTACGGAGACCGGGTCGTCGTCGACGACCTGTCGCTCACCGTGGAGGAGGGGGACGTGTATGGGTTCTTGGGTCCGAACGGCGCGGGCAAGACCACGGCGATGCGCTGCATGTTGGGCCTGATCCGCAAGGACCACGGCGACGTGGCGATCTTCGGAGACCGCCACCCCGTCACCAGCCGCCGTCACGTGGGGGCGATCATCGAGACGCCCGCCTTTCATGGCTGGCTCAGCGGCCGTCGCAACCTCACCCAGGCCGCGGCGTACGCGGGCTTGACGCGGGCGGAGGCGGCGCCGGAGATCGACCGGGTGCTGGAGCGGGTGGGCCTGTCGGCCCGTGCCCACGATCCGGCGAGCACCTACTCGTTGGGGATGAAGCAACGCCTGGCGATCGCGCGGGCGCTGCTGGGACGTCCCAAGCTGATGTTCCTGGACGAGCCCACCAACGGGCTGGACCCACGGGGCATGCGCGAGATGCGGGAGCTGATTCGATCGCTCGCGCTGCACGACCGGATCACCATCCTGGTGAGCTCCCACATGCTCAGCGAGGTCCAGGCGATCGGCAACCGGGTCGGGATCATCCAAGAAGGTCGGCTTCGGGCGGAGGGCCGCGTGAGCGAGCTGCTGACGCTGGGGGAGGCGGCCCGGGTGGTCGAGGTCGGGTCACCGGACGAGGGGGCGCTGTCGGCGTGCCTGGACGCCCTGGACGGGGTGTCGCTGGAGGGGCCGGGCCGCGCGGGTCGGCTGCGGGTGAAGCTGGTGGGGCGGTCGGTGGAGGCGATGGTGGCCGCGATGGTCGAGGCCGGGGTGGCGGTGTCGGCGGTGGTGCCGGCCGAGCGCGACCTCGAGGACGTCTTCCTGGAGGTGACGGGATGATGGGACGGGATCCCGCGTTCGGCGGTGTCGTGCTCGCCGAGATCGACAAGCTCTCCTCCCGCACCAGCGCCCGCCTGGGGCTCGCGATGGTCGGACTCATCGCGCTGGCGGTCCCGATGGGGATGCTCCTGATCCAGTGGCAGCTCGCCCCGGATCCCGCGGAGATCGAGGCGGGCGCGGAAGCCTTCGCCTTCGAGGCGGGCACCGCGGTCAAGATGATCCTCAACGCCCGAAACTTCTTCGTGTTCCGAGCGATGATCATCGCGGTCGTCGCCGTGTCGTACGCGGGCGAGATCGTGGGCCGCACCCTGCGGGAAGACCTGGTCCGCCCGGTCAGCCGCTCGCGCATCCTCGCCGCCAAGTGGCTCGCGCTGCAGGCGTTCGTCGGCCTGGGCACGCTCGTGCCGCTGGCGATCGGCGTCCCGCTGGCGGCGCTGCTGTTCGGCACCGGCCACCTCACCGATCCGCTGCAGGGCTACCTGCTCACCTGGGTGGGGGATGTCGGGTTCGCGACGATGGTCGCGGCGATCTCCCTCACCATCCGCAGCGTGTCCGGCACGATCGGCGGGGTGTTCCTGTACTGGGTCGTGGATCAGGCGCTCGGGTGGGCGCTGTGGGGTGGGGCGCAGCTGTACCCGTTCCTCGCGGGCTTGGCGCAGCAGGCGGATGCGATGGACGGGATGGAGGTCGTCGACCAGATCCTCGCCTTGCGCCCTTGGCTGCCCAGCTCGGCGTTCAACCTGTACTGGGACGTGGTCCCCGACAAGCCGTTCCCCTGGCAGAGCGCGGTCGCGTTGGCGCTGATCACCGTGGTGTCGTACGCGTGGGCCAACGGCTGGTTCCGCAAGATGGACGTGGACTGACCGTCCGGAGGATCGCTCGCGGAACGGTGGGCCCTTCGGTCAGCTAACGGCCCATGGGGCGATCGCGCGCCAGGCGAGGAGGGACCACCCGATCAGCGCGGCGGGCACAGAGACCGCCAAGGCTTGGCGGGCGGCGCGGGGGCGGTCCTCACGCCACCACCACCCGAGCGTGAGTCCTGGCAATGCGGTGACGGTGACGCCGAGCAGTGCCAGCCCCAGCCGGGCGGCCATGGACAGGCCGGGTAACGTCGGTCATCATCGCCGCAAAACGCCAAGAGGCAGCAAGATGCGCAAGTTTCTCGTCGTGCTCGACGACAGCCGGGAGTGCCTGAACGCCATGCGGTTCGCCGCCATGCGGGCGGCCCATACCGGTGGCGGCGTCCAGATCCTGTCGGTGATCCCGCCCGAGGAATT
>JAUHWK010000703.1 GCA_030424555.1 bacterium
CATGGGCTCCTTTCCTCCCGAGGTTGCGTCTACCCCCAATCTGGACAGGACGACGGCGGCGCTGGTCCCCGAAGCTCGATTGGGACCGTGGTAGGCTCTGGCCAGCGTTGGGGCGCCTTCCATGAGGGGTGGTGGCGGATTCGCGCAGTGGCTGGGACGGCATGACGACACGCGTGTTCCCCGTGGTGCGCTTGGTTGGCTCGGTGATCCTGATGGGGGGCTGTCCGTTCGCGCCGGTCGCCCCGGTCGTCCCGCTGGGTTCGGACGGGGTCGACAGCGACGACCCCTGGGAGCCCATCCCGGAGGACACCGACACCGACACCGACACCGGGATGGCGGGAGACTGTGCTCCGACGACCCACTTCGAGGTCGTGTTGGGAAGCCTGTCTCGCGCCGATCTCGGCCACACTGGCCGACTCTACGACATCCAGCCCATGGCGGCGACCGCGTCGGCTCGCGCCGATGGATCCGTACACATCGTCGCAGGGGGACAGCTGGCGTGCCCTCCTGCGTCGTTTCCGGGGCCGCCCACCTGTGAGATGACCGAGGCGCTCGCCAACCCGACCCAGTGGTCATGGGTCGTCGACGCTCAGGGCGCTGTTATGTCGACCCGCGCGCTTCCGCCTTCGGTGGGGTGGGTTCGGGCGATCTGGACGACGACGCCACGCGAGCAGCTGATCGCGATGGATGTCGATCCGAATGGGGGACCTCATCCGTTCCTCGTCGAGCTTCCCGCAGACACCGACACCGACACCGACGACGGGTTGCCTCATCCCTTGCTCCCGCCTCCGAGCCTCCACTACGGGGGACGGCTTGATCCGGTGGGAGATCGCTTGGAAGCCGAGTTGTGGGAAGGTGGGGCTCGGCTGTGGGGTCGGGTGGTGTTCTCCCCAGGGACCGACGAGGTTCGTTGCCTGATCGAGGAGCCCACCACGCGGACGGGGCGTCGCGTGGTGGGGCCCGGTGGCGTGGGGGTGCAGTGGATCGAGGCCAACGCGCTGGGGGGCACGCCGTCCTGGGCTCCCATTGATCCATCGGACTGCGCCCTCGGTCCTGCCGCGCCGCTGTCGCGCCCCAGCAGCCTGCACGCGTGGCTCGGGACCCACCGGGGGCCGTACCCCTCCGGGCGACAGCACGTGGTCGACGGCGATGGTGGCGTCGCGTTCGGCTGCGTACCGGTCGTGGGCCGCCTGGACCACGTCGGGATCGAGTTCGGCTTCGGCGCGGTCGACGCCGCCCTCGGACTCGAGCCGGCCGACGCGCCGGATCTCGGCCGGCCCGATCAGCCAGTACCGCGTCGGC
>JAUHWK010000223.1 GCA_030424555.1 bacterium
ATCGAGAGAGAGGGCCTGTCGTTCGTGGGGGTGTCGCGCGCGATCGAGCAGGGGGCGGTCCTGGATCCTGCGATCCTGTTGGCGACGATCCGGAAGAACAACGGGCACGACCTGACGTTCGCGGAGGCCCAGGAGCACTCCGGGCGGACCATCGTGATCAGCGTGGCCCCCACCCGTCGAAACCAACAGTCGCGCGTGCTCGACCCCACCACCTCCCCCGAGGCGCTGGTGGCGGAGGCCGCCCTGGCGTCGTCTGCGCTGCCCGGGATCTTCCCCCCGGCGTTCCTGATGCGTCGCACCCGCGACGGCGAGCGCGTGCCCTACCTGCACTACGAGCGGTGGATGGACGGCAGTGCGGGCCACGATCTGCCCAAGCGCTGGATCTCGCGCCTGCACAACGTCGACCACTTCATCGTCAGCCAGACCAACCCCCACGTCGTGCCCTTCCTGACCGATCCACGGCGCCGCACCCCGCTGCGTGCCGCGGTGGGCTTGGGCGGCAAGGCCGTCCTCAAGCAGGCAGGGATGGGCCTGGAGCTGGCCCGGCAGGCCCTGGCCGACACGCCGCTGCGCACCCCGGTGGAGCTGGCCCACGGCCTCGCAGCCCAGGACTACACCGGCGACATCAGCATCCACCCGCGGGTGCCGGTCACCTGGTGGCCGCGCATCTTCACCAACCCCACGCGCGCCCACCTCGCCGACTACGTCCTCGCCGGGGAGCGCGCGACCTGGCCCCACCTGGCTCAGATCGACGCCGAGACCCGCATCGCCCGCCATCTCAAGCGGGCGGTGGCGCGGCTGGGGGAGGACGGGTGACCGATTCGGTGCAGGTCCAGTGTCCGTGGTGCCACGAGTGGCAGTGGCTCTGGCTCGCGGTGGACGACCTCGGCGAGATGGTCCAGGACTGCGAGGTCTGCTGTCGGCCGTGGGTCGTGCTCGTGGCGCAGAACCCCGACGGCACACTGCGGGCGTCGGTCCAGCGCAGCTGAGCGGCTGGACGGGGGGGCGTCGACCGGTGCTGGGTCGACCCGTCGCGAACCGTCGGGGGGCAGGATCGGACCCCTTGCCCGCTGGACTGTGGCGCGCAGGTTGCGGGGCGGGTGGGCATCCTGGACAGCGGGCTGGGTGACGCCGGAGTCGGTGTCGCCTGGACAGCCCTCAAGGCGGGTCGACATGCACAGCAGCTTGATGGGCGATCTGGCGATCGTGATGGTGGTGGCTGCCGTCACGGGCCTGGTCGCCCGCCGCCTCGGACAGCCCAGTGTGCTTGGGTACCTGTTCGCCGGACTGATCGTGGGTCCGTACATCCCGGTGCCCCTGTTCGCCGATCCCCACCGGATGGAGGAGCTCGCGGAGGTGGGCGTCGTCCTGGTGATGCTCGCGATCGGCCTGGAGTTCAGGGTCCGTCGGCTCGCGGAGATCCTCCCCATGTCGGGCTTCACCGCGGCCGTGCAGATGGGATCGATGGCCACCGCGGGGTTCGCGTTGGGCTCGATGATGGGATGGACGACCGAGGCCAGCGTGGCGCTGGCCGCTTGCATCGCGATCTCCAGCACCATGGTCGTGAGCGTGGTGCTGCGCGCGAACCCTGTCGAGGACGACGTCCGGTCGCATGTGTTCGGGGTGCTTGTGGTCCAGGACGTGGTCGCGATCGGGCTGATCGCGATGGTGACCGCCTTGGCGGCCGGACAAGACGTCGGTCCGTGGTCGCTCGCCGTGTTGGCGCTGCAGCTCACAGGTGCCGTGGTCGCCCTGCTCGTGGCGGGGCTGCTGCTGATGCCGCGGGTCGTGCGGTGGGCGGCAGACGGTCTGGACGCCGAGGCGATCGTCGTGGTCGTCGCCGCCGCGGGCTTCGGGTTCGCGATGGCCGCCGAGAGCTTCGGGTACTCGGTCGCCCTGGGGGCGTTCATCGCGGGCATGGCGGTGGCGGAAGCGGGCCGGGAGCACGTCGTGGAGGCAGCGGTGGAGCCACTGCGCGCCGTGTTCTCCGCGCTGTTCTTCGTGTCGATCGGCATGGCCGTCGATCCGGTGGTCGCGTGGTCCACGCTGCCGCTTGCGCTCGTGCTCGCTGCGATCGTCGTGGTGGTGCAGCTGGTGTCCGTCACCCTCGGCGGCTTGCTGTCCGGGGGATCCCTACGCAAGAGCATCCACGCGGGGCTCACCCTGGGGCAGATCGGCGAGCTGTCGTTCGTGATCGCGTCGATCGCGATCGGCGGCGGGATCTTGCCGGACGAAGCGCTGCCGGCGTTGGTCACCGTCGCCACCATCACAGCGTTCACAACTCCCGCCCTGCTGGCACGGGCGGAGGCCATCGTCACCGGAGTCGACCGCTGGCTGCCCAAGCGACTGAACACGCTGCTGACGGCCTACCAGGCGTTCCTTCGCCGCGCGACGGCGCCGGGTGAGGCGTCTGCGCTTCGACGCCCCTTGGTCGCCCTGGTCCTGGACTGGGGCGCCTTGGTGATGCTGCTCGTGCTGTGGGCGACCGTCGTGCCCGCGGTCGATCCCGGGTGGCGATGGGCCATGCCGCCAGCGTTCGTGGTGGTCTCGCTCCCGTTCGTGGTGGGGCTGGGGCGGAGTGGCTGGAAGTTCGCGGTGGTGGTCCGGGGCACCGTGGAGCAGGGAGCGTTTCCCCCGGCGATGGCCCGGGCGATCGAGAGCACCGTGATGGTCGCGGTCGTGGTGTTCGCCTGGGCGACGATGATGGCGATCGGCAAGCCTGTGATCGGCTCCGCGTCCCTGGACATCGCCTCGGCCGGCGCCCTGCTCGGCGCGGGGGTGTGGATGCTGACGCGCGCGGGCGATGCCGACGGGGAGTACACCTCAGGGGTGGCCCGGGTGGTGGTGGGGATCGCCCACCAGATCGGCGACGATGGGCCTGCCCACGTGGAGACGAGCAGTCCGCTCGCGGGGATCGACGCGACGCCGGTGTCGCTGGACGAGGGCGCCTTTGCGGTCGGCCGCTCCCTGTCGGAGCTGAACCTACGGTGCCGAACGGGGGCCACGGTCGTGGCGGTGCGCCGGAGCGGCCAGGTGGTCGCCCTGCCGACGGGGAGCGAGCGCATGGCGTCCGGAGACGTGGTGTCGGTCTCGGGCTCCGAGGAGGCGATCGCCCGTGCGGTCGCCGTGCTCACCGAGGCGCCGAGCGCTGTGAGCCCTGCCTGAACGGGAGACGGGCGGACCCGTCGCATGGAAGCCGAGGGGCCGTCAGGACCGCGCCCCGGCCCTCAGATCCGCGACCACTCCGTGATCGTCGACACGCGCTGCGTGGGGGGCGGTGGCTCGGCGATGGCCTCGTGGTCGTACCCGCGCATGATCCGGCGGACGTGGATGTCCATGGCGGGGACGGGCTGGGCGAGGTCGGCCTTGTCGAGCGAGAGCACCTTGTCGACGATGGCCTGGATGCCGACGGCGACCGGGGACTCGGGCGCGTACTGCGTGATGCACTGGCGGTGGATCTCGGCCTCGCACACAAGCGGGTCGCGGGGGAGGACGCCGAGCACCTGGGTGCCGATCACGTCGGCGAACCGCTGGATCGGGGTGAGGTCGGCCTGGTTGTTGCGCAGGTTGACCACGAGCCCGGCCAGGCGGATGTCGTTGTCGTGGAAGGACGCCACGGCGGCGGCGATGCGGTTGGCGGCGTAGGCGGCCATCAGCTCTTCGCTGAGCACGACGACCACCTTGCTGCCGGCGCTGCGGCGCATCGGGGCGGCGAACCCGCCGCAGACGACGTCTCCGAGCACGTCGTAGACGACGGTGTCGTAGAGGTCCTCGTCGATCACCTCGAGGTCGTCGAACACCTCGAAGGAGCGGCTGACGGCGCGGCCTCCGCACCCCCGGCCGGCCTGGGGCCCGCCGCTCTCGATGCAGGTGATGCCCTCGATGCCTTCCATGATCAGGTCGTCGGCGTCGGCGTCGGCGTCCTCGAAGATCTTGTCGATCACGGTCTTGAACTTGGTGGGGTCCTTGACCAGGTTGAGGCTGCTGTCGTGCTTGGGATCGCACCCGACGTGCAGGACCTTGCGTCCCATCCGCGACAGCGTCAGCGACGCGCTCGTGGAGATGGTGGACTTGCCGATGCCGCCCTTGCCGTAGAACGCGATGCGCTCCATGCGTGTGCCTCCGATGCCGTTCGGCATGCCTCGTGGAATGCGTAGCATGCGCCGGGGCCGGTCGGCTGTCATGAAATCGGACCCGGTCGGTCCACCATGAGCGAATGTCGGCCCGTGGCCTGGGTTGTCACGGGACCTCGCGCTCTGGCGACGTTCGGGGGAGGGGGGCCGGGGAGGTCAGGATGGATCCGGTCCGGGTGGTCACGGTGAACGACGCGCCGGTGCGTCCCGAGCGTGCGACGGTGCTGTACTGGATGATCGCCCAGCGGCGGACGACCGCGAACCTGGCCTTGGATCGGGCGATCGCACACGGCCGTGCGCTGGGGCGTCCGGTGGTGGTGCTGGAGCCGCTGCGGGTTGGCTACCGGTGGGCCAGTCCCCGCCACCACCGGTTCATCCTCGAGGGAATGGCCGACAACGCAGCGCGGTGTGCCGCCCATGGGATCACGTACCGGGCCTACGTCGAGCCGTCCCCGGGCGAGGGCAAGGGCTTGCTGGCGGCGCTGGCGGCACAGGCGGCCGTGGTCGTGACCGACGACTGGCCCACGTTCTTCCTGCCCCGCATGGTGGCGGCGGCGGGCGCCCAGCTCGACGTGCGGCTGGAGGCGGTGGACGGCAACGGGGTGGTCCCCCTGCGCTTGCCGGACCGTGACTTCACGGTGGCGCACAGCTTCCGTCGGTGGATGCACGATCGGGTAGACACCCTGATCGACCCGTCCTGCTTTCCCGTCGAGGACCCGTTCGAGGACGTCGAGGGCCTGACCGGTGCGCCCCTGCCCGATGGGCTCGACACGCGCTGGCCGGCATCCGACCTGGCGGCGCTGCGGGCGCCGGGGGGGCTCGCCCACCTGCCGATCGACCACGCGGTCCCGATCGTCCCCGATGCCGGCGGGAGCGTGCGGGGCATGGCGCGGCTGGCGTCCTGGCTGGACGGAGGGCTCGATCGCTACGCGGACGCCCGCAACGATCCGGACGAGGACGTGGGCAGCGGACTCAGTCCGTACCTGCACTACGGGCATGTCGGTGCCCATGACGTGGTGCGCCGGGTGCTGTCGCGGGAGGGCTGGCGTCGCTCGGGTGTGAACCGCCGTCAGCGGGGCAAGAACACCGGGTTCTGGGGGACGTCGTCCGCGGCGGAGTCGTTCTTGGATGAGCTGATCACCTGGCGCGAGCTGGGCCACGTGTTCGCCCACCGCCATCCCCACAACCACGATCGCCTGGAGGCCAACCCCGACTGGGCCCTCGCCACGCTCGCCGAGCACGCCGACGATCCGCGGGAGACGACCTACTCCCTGGAGGCGCTGACGGAGGCGCGCACCCACGACGAAGTGTGGAACGCCGCCCAGCGGCAGCTGCGTTCCCAGGGCGTGATCCACAACTACCTGCGGATGCTGTGGGGCAAGAACGTGCTCGCGTGGTCGCCGACGCCCGAGGACGCCGTCGCGCGGCTGGTGGAGCTCAACAACCGCTGGGCGCTGGACGGCCGCGACCCGAACTCCTGGTCCGGCATCTTCTGGACCTTCGGGCGCTTCGATCGCGCCTGGGGCCCGGAGCGACCGGTGTTTGGCAAGGTGCGGTTCATGACGAGCCGCAGCACGCGGAACAAACTCCGGCTCAGCGCGTACCTGGATCGATGGGGGCCCGAGGATTCCTCCCCAGGCCTGTTCCCGCCGACATAGTCCCGTGCGTCCACCCGGAGTCCCCGTGCGCTTCCTGCCTGCCCTGCTCGTCCTCGCGGCCTGTGCCCGCCAGGCGCCCGTCCCTGGCTACACCCTCGGGACCGACGGCTTGCCGATCGTCGACGAAGACCCGGACTCCACGCTCCCGTTCGACCCACGGGTCCGCAAGGGCGTCCTCGACAACGGGCTCACCTGGTACATCGAGCCCAACCAGCGTCCGGCCGGGCGTGCGGAGATCCGGCTGGTGGTCAAGGTGGGCAGCATCGTCGAGGAGGACGACGAGCGCGGCGTCGCCCACTACCTGGAGCACCTCGCGTTCAACGGCACCGAGCACTTCCCGGGGCGCTCGCTCGTGGCGTGGCTCGAGGGCATCGGGATGCGCTTCGGCGCCGACCTCAACGCGTTCACCAGCTTCGACGAGACCGTGTACCTGCTCCAGGTGCCGACCGACGATCCCGCCCTGCTGGAGCGGGCCCTGCTGGTGGTGCGGGACTGGGCCGACGGGATCGTGTTCGACGACGAGGAGTGCGCCAAGGAGCGCGGGGTCGTGCTGGAGGAGTGGCGTCAGTCGGGTGGGTTCTCGGAGCGCTTGCAGGAGCAGACCCTGCCGCTGACGTTCCACGGAAGCCGCTACCCCGACCGCCGTCCGATCGGCGGCGAGTCGGCCATCCAGGCGCTGGACTGCGACGTCGCCGAGCGCTTCCATGCGCGGTGGTACCGGCCCGACCTGATGGGCGTGATCGTGGTGGGGGATGTGGACGTGGACGCCACCGAGGCCGTCCTCCGGGAGCAGCTCGGCGACCTGCCTGCGGCGGGCAAGGGCGCCCCGGCGCGGCCCTGGTACACGGTGCCCGACCACGACGAGATCCTCGTCTCCCAGGTGACCGATCCCGAGATCACGAACACCCTGGTCACGGTGATGCACAAGGCCGACGCCGTC
>JAUHWK010000224.1 GCA_030424555.1 bacterium
AACCGCGACAGCTCGTGGGCGCTGCGCTGGGACGAACGCTTTGGCCGCGCGGGGCGCTGAGCGGCGCGAAGTGGTGACCCCAACGGGATTCGAACCCGTGTTGCTGGAATGAAAATCCAGAGTCCTGGACCTGACTAGACGATGGGATCGCGCCGCGGCCCATAACCACCCCCCATCGGGACGCACACCCATGCCGGGCGCCTTGGGGAGGGCGTCCAGCGGACGCGCGGGGCGCAGGTCGGGCGTCCGAGGCGTGGTGGGTCGCATGGGACTCGAACCCATGACCCTCGGTTTAAAAGACCGGTGCTCTACCGACTGAGCTAGCGACCCACGCCGCGGCGACTAACCGGTCTCGTGGCGACCGTTCGTCGCGCGGTCAGCCCTCGTCTTCGCCGTGCGGATGAAAGCGGCGATGCGCGTCCAGCAAGCGCTGCACCGAGACGTGGGCGTAGCGCTGGGTGGTCGACAGGCTTCGGTGTCCGAGCTGTTCCTGGATGCCCCGGAGGTCGGCCCCGCCGTCGAGCATGTGGGTGGCGCAGGAGTGGCGTAGCGCGTGGGGATGCAGGTGCGGGAGGCCGAACGCGCGCCCCACCTCGCCCACGATCCGACGCATGGACCGGTCGGACAGGCGACCGCCCCGGGCGTTGGTGAACAGCGCCGCGTGGTCGACGGCGGGACGATCGATCAGCCAGCGCCGCACGGCGTCCACCGCCGCCTCCCCCATCGGGACCACCCGCTCTTTCCCCCCCTTGCCGTCGCGGACGCGGACGAAGCCCCGGTCCACGTCGACATCGGCCACGTCGAGCGCGGAGGCCTCGCCCACCCGCAGCCCCGACCCGTACAGCAGCTCCATCACCGCGACGTCCCGAGAGGGCCGCACGGCGGGCAGCGCATCGAGCGCGTCGACCAGCGCACGCTCTTGCGCCACGTGCGGCAGGCGCTTGCGAGCGCGGGGGGGACGGATGCCTTCGGTCGGGTCGATCCGCATCGCGCCCTCCCGGCGCCGCCACCCATAGAACGCCTTGAGGGCCGCCAGGTGGCGCGCGAGGGTGGTCGCCGTGCGGCCGTCGGCGGCTTCCACCAGCCAGCGGCGCACGTCGGCCCGGCGGGCCTCGTCCAACCCGACCTCCGCGGTGCCAAGCCACGCGGCGAACCCTTCCACGCTGCCGAGGTAGGCGCGCCGGGTGGCCGGACGGAGGCCTCGTTCTACGCGCATCACCTGCTCAAACGCAGACAACAGCGCCTCGGCGCTCACGAGAACAGCACCGACCAGTCTGCCCCGACGGCGCCATCGGGCCGCCCCCCATCCCGGAGGAACAGCCAGCGCGCTGCCTCGCGCCGCACCACATCCGGCGGCAGCATGGGGCCCTCGGCACGCGACGCCGCATCGAACAACACGCCCATCAGGGCGTCGTCGTCGAGGTGGCCCAGATCCTGTAGGACCCGCAAGAAGCGCCCGCTGCGGCCCGACACCCGGCTGCTTCGGGGCGTCTCGCTCCCCACAGCCATGGCGCCTGGCAAGGCCCCGGGATCGCGGGAAGGTGGGGTCATCCGGACGTCTCCTGTTGACGCGGAGCGTAACGCCCGCCCGGCAGCCTCACCACGCGGCCCTCGACCTCCAGCCGCGCGATCGCCGCCGCCACCTCCGACACCGCGCGATGGCTACGACGCGCCGCCTCCTCCAGGCTTCCTCCCTCGAACAAGCACGACAGCCACGCATCGATCGGCGGTGGCCGGTGCCCGGTCCAGCGGGCCACCGCGTCGTCGACATCGGCGATCACCGACGCACCGTCGCGCAGCAAGCGGTTGGTCCCGACCGACGCGGGGTCCCCCATTCGGCCTGGCACCGCCGCCACCTCGCGTCCCATCGCCAGGGCGAACCGTGCCGTGTGCAGGGCCCCCGACGTGGGCGGCGCCTCCACGACCACGACCACCTCGGACAGCCCCGCGATCCACGCATTGCGCTTGGGGAAGGTGTGCGGCCGTGGCGGCAGCGCATCGGGCCAGACGCTCACGACCGCCCCACCCCGCGCGACGATCGCGTCGCGAAGGCCCTGGTGGCGCGCCGGCGCCGTGTGGTCCAGGCCATGGCCCAGCACCGCCACCGTGCGGCCCGCATCCAACGCGCCCCGGTGCGCTTCCCCGTCGATCCCACGCGCGAGACCGCTCACCACGGTCCACCCTGCGGCCGCGATGCGATGCCCCAGCGCGCGGGCCGCTGCCGCGCCATGCCGCGTACACCGGCGCGTGCCGACCACCGCGATGCCCGGCGCCGACAAGGGCGTGGGATCGCCCTCGACGTAGAGCACTGCAGGCGGGTGGGGCGTGCGCCGCAGGGCCTCTGGATACTGCGGGTCGGACAGCACGATCGGGGTGCCCCGGGTGGTCTCAGGCCTGGCCGCGTCCCAGGCCCAGGCCAGCGCTGGCGGCACCCCCCACGCGATGCGCGCCTGCGCCGACGCCCCCTCCAACGCGGTCCACCCACCCGCCGCGCGGGCCAGCTGGACCAGATCCACCACCGGCGCCACCTCTCGGGCACCCACCCAGAACGCGTCCACCACCGCCATCACAGCCTCCGGACACGCCCCCTACCGGACGGTCCGATCCACGCTGGAGGGTCGACCGCGCCGCTTCCCGCCGCGAGGACACGCGGAAGCGATTGGACCCGGTGGCAGCAGACGCCTCGGGGCCGTCAGTCCGCGTCGCTGTCCAGCGACACGCGCAGGGAGGTGACGCGGAGCGTGCCATCCACCCCTGGGACCTCGGCGACCAGGCGTGCCAGCACGGGCTGAGCCGACTCGGCCTCGTCTCGGGTCCCCCACGCGCCGACCGACAGCTGCCACTCCGGCTGGCCGTCGACCCGGCGCACCCGCATCCACCCGTGCAGCCCAGCGGACCGGAGCCGGTCGCGTAGGTCGCTCGCCTCGGATCGGGTCGCCCGCCGCAACAGATCCAGCGTCCAGTCGCCGGCCGGGGGCACATCCGCCGGCGGCGCCGCGGCAGCCCGTGGGGCCGCGACGACCATGCGTGTGCGCGGATCGACGGCTGGCTCCAGGGGGACCGTGACGCGGTCTTCCTCTCCGAAGAAGGCCGGGTACTCGACCGCCTGCGATGGATCCGCAAGCAACGTGCGGTCCACGTCCGCCAGCAGGTCG
This sequence comes from bacterium, assembly GCA_030424555.1. Lineage (GTDB taxonomy): Bacteria > Myxococcota_A > UBA796 > UBA796 > JAUHWK01. The sequence continues at coordinate 3,156 of JAUHWK010000224.1, forward strand.
ACGAGCGCGCGGTCGGGCACGCCGGCCGTGAGCGTGAGGTCCTCGCGGGGCGCCACGGTGGCGGACGCGCGAACCCCGAGCCCATACCCGGCCGCGCCAGCCCCCACCGCCGCCAACACCGCGACCACCACCGCAGGCAGGCCGTAGCGCACGGGGAGGTACGCCGACCGAGCGCCCGTGTCCTGGCCGCTCACAGCCCGCCTCCGGGCGTGGGCCAGCTCACCACCTCGCGCTCGACGTGCTGCAGCGACAGGTCACCGGCCCGATCCGCCAGGGCCACCACCTGGTCGAGCACCCGCCCGACCACCGCTGCGTCCAAGCCACCGGTCGTGACGAGCAGCCGCCCGACGTCCGGCCGCTCGGTGTCGTGGACTTCGTGGACCGACACGTCGAAGCGCGCCCGAAGGCGGTCCCGCAGGCCCACGACGGCCCGGCGTCGATCCTTCAGCGAGCGGGCGCCCGGCACCGCGAGATCGAGCCGAAGCAGTCCTACCCGCACGGTCCCCGGCCACTCCACGACGCCTCCGCTGGGGGCCGGCCCGGACTACTCCGGGTCGACCTGGACGAGCTCGAACGTCTGGATGACGTCGCCTTCCTCGAGGTCGTTGAAGCCCTCGAGACGGATACCGCACTCGTAGCCGCTGCTGACCTCGCGGACGTCGTCCTTGAAGCGCTTGAGCGTCCCGACCTCGCCCGACCACAGCTCCTGGCCGTCGCGGTACAGGCGCGCGCGGTGGTTGCGGCCGACCACGCCGTCGCTGACCACACAGCCGGCGATGGTGCCGATCTTGCTGATGCGGAAGAGCTGCTTGACGTCGGCCGTGCCGCGATGCTCCTCCTCGAAGACCGGATCCTTCAGGCCCTTGAGGCGCGCCTCGATGAGGTCGAGCACGTGGTAGATGACCGTGTGCAGCTCCGCGGAGACACCGGACTCATCTGCCTGCTTGCGGGCGCGGGCGTCGAGCTTGACGTTGAACCCGATCAGCATGCTGTCGTTGGCCGCGGCGAGGTTGACGTCGGACTCGGTGATGTTGCCGACGCCGTCGAGCAGGATCCGGACCTCGGTGCCGGCAATCTCGAGCGCCTCGATGGCCCCCTTGAGCGCCTCGAGCGAGCCCTGGACATCGGCCTTGACGATCAGGGCCAGCTCCTTGCGCTCCTCCTCCTGCGCCAGGCGCTGGAGATCCTCGAGCGTGCGGCGCCGGTTCTTGGACATCAGCGCCTGCTTCTCGGCGAGGGCGCGGTGGTCTGCCAGCGTGCGGGCATCCTTCTCGTTGCGGACGACGTTGAGGGTGTCGCCGGTGCGGGGAAGGTCGTTCAGGCCGAAGATCTCGACCGGCGTGGACGGCCCGGCCTCCTTCATCTTCTTGCCCCGGTGGTCCATCATCGCGCGGACCTTGCCGTAGGTGGAGCCGAGCACGACCTGGTCGTTGCGCTTGAGCACACCCTGCTGGATGAGGACCGTGGCCACCGGACCGCGTCCGCGCTCCATCTTGGCCTCAATCACCACGCCCTCGGCGGCCCGATCCGTGGCGGCCGTGAGCTCGAGGACCTCGGCCTGCAACAGCACCGACTCCAACAGACCATCGATGTTGATCGCCTTGAGGGCCGACACGTCGACGAACTGGGTGTCGCCACCCCACGCCTCGGGGATCAGCCCGTGCTCACCCAGGCGGGAGCGGATGTTGTCGGGGTTGACGCCGGGCTTGTCGATCTTGTTGACCGCGACGACGATCGGAACCCCGGCCGCCTTGGCGTGCTTGATCGCCTCGACCGTCTGCGGCTGCGGACCGTCGTCGGCCGCGACCACGAGGATGACCAGATCGGTGATCGAGGCCCCGCGGGCCCGCATCGCGCTGAACGCGGCGTGGCCCGGGGTGTCGAGGAAGGTGATCTTCTGGCCGTTGACGTCGACCTGGTAGGCACCGATGTGCTGCGTGATGCCGCCGGCCTCGCCCGCCGCGACGCGGGAGGCGCGGATGGTGTCGAGCAGGGTGGTCTTTCCGTGGTCGACGTGACCCATGATCGTGACGACCGGCGGACGGGGCTCGCCCTCGATGATCTCCTCGCCCTCCTCCTCGGCCTGACCGAGGATGGTGGACTCGTCGAACGTGACGTTCTCGATCTCGTACTCGAACTCGTTGGCGACCAGCCCGGCGGTCTCGGGGTCGAGCATGTCGTTGATCGTGACCATCTCGCCCATCTCCATGAGCGTCTTGATCACGAGCGGGGCCTTGACGCTCATCTGGTGGGCGAGCTGACCGACGCTGATCACGCCGTCGACCTGGACCTTGCGCTTCTCGGCCTTCATGGCCGCCGAGGTGTCGCGGCGCGGACCGCCACGCTTCTTGCGGCGCATCCGGCGCAGGTCGACACCGGGCTCGTCCATGTCGCGGCGACCACGGCGACCACGGCCACGACGGCCTGCAGCCGCACCGGCACCCGCAGCGCCGGCATCCGGCTTGGCGGCATCGCCCGCCACCCAACCGCGGCGACGGCGGCCCGGCGTGGAATCGCCCGCCGCGCTGGTGCTGGGGCCCGCGGCCGCCAGCTCGCGACGGTGACGGGCCTTGGAGGCCTCGAGGTTGGTGGGGTCCCACCCTTCGGGCAAGCCGACGACGGCGGAGCCGAGGCCTTCGAACCGGGGCTTCTCGGGACGGGCGCCCGCCGCGGGTGCGTGGGTGCCGTCGGCCGGCGCATCGGCCGGTGCGGCCGCAAGCGGTGCCTCTGCCGCGGCCGGATCGGCTGCGGGGGGGGCGGGGGCTGCGGGCGCCTCAGACGCTGCGGGCGCCTCGGCGACGGGAGCCTCGACGGAAGCCTCTGCGGCCGGCGCGGACTCGGCGGGCGCAGGGGCTTCGACCACCGCCGACTCGGCCACCGCAGGCTGTGCCTCGGCAGCCACCGGGGCGGGGGCGGACTCCGGCGGGGCCTCCGCAGCCGGCGCGGACTCGGCGACCGGGGCCTCGACCACCGGCGCCTCGGCTGCCGGCGCCGGGGCCGCAGCCTCCGCCGCGGGGGCCTCGGCCTCGGACGCGGACGGCCGACGGCGCGTGACGGCGGGCGTGGCCGCCTCGGCGGCGGGCGCGGCATCGACCTCCTCGGGCTCCGCCGAGCGGGCCCGACGACGGCGCCGGACGACGCCCTTCTTGACCTGCACGACCTCGGTCTTGCGCTCCCCGCGGCCCTCGCCGGAGGTGCTGTGGAGCTTGTCGAGGGTGTCCTTGTTGATCGCCATGGTGTCCTTTCGTTCGGATGGCGCCACACGGGCACCGCCATCGGGTAGCCCGCGGCCGACGACCCCCGTGGGCCGTGGCATCCGCCGTTTCGCGCGAGGGTCCGTGCAGGCTGCGTGGACTCGGTTGCGATCGACGGGCGTCCCGGCACGCCTCGTCGCGCGCCTCCCGGCGGGACTAACCCAGCGCGTGGAGGCGTCGCAACCAGCGACGGACGTGCCGTGCCGGGCGAGACGGCCCGAGGCCGAGCACGCCGGTGGGTCCACGTCCCACCCGGCCACCGAGCGCTGCGGACGAGATGGGAATCCGCACCACCAAGGCC
>JAUHWK010000704.1 GCA_030424555.1 bacterium
GGGGCCGTGGCAAACAAGGCACAGCGCGTGCCACTCCCCGTCATCCTCCAAAGTCCTGTTTCTCCCGTATCCACGGAACGCAACCCACCGATACTCCGGTGGTGTCGACGACATGTCGGTACCGAAGGGTCGGTGGTGCGCTCAGCCCGCGCGAAACCGTGCGGGCTTGTACAGCAGCATCGTCGCCAGCCCCCCCGCCCCGAGCACCACGTCCACGAACACGAACCAGGTCGGGTTGGCGTACGGGTCGACCGCCTGCACGTAGATCAGGCCCCACTGGATCCCCAGCACACCCGCCACGGTGAGCAGGGACGTCACGGCGATCTGCTGGTGTACACGGGCTTCGTCCGCCGTGTATCCCCGCTCCTTGGACAAGCTCACCGGCAGGAGCAAGGTGCCGACGAGCAGCGCGGAGACCACCAACACCCCCCACGTCACGTAGTACGGAATCAACTCGTCTCCTTCGGATGGCGCGTTCATCGTAGGTTCCCTGGATGCTCTATCGCAAGAGGCCGGTTTGTCGGTACCTCAGGGCCACGGTTTGTCGTCTTGCGCCCTCATCCCAGGCGGTGGACGCGGCCTGATCACGCCCAAACGGCACGCTGCGCCACGACCCACCAGTACTGACAACGAACGATTCCGTACGGGGACTCTCCCTGTGCCCCCTCGGTTCGGTCCGGGAACGGGACGAAACCCCGCCCCGTCCGTGGATCGTCCGGTACCCGGCACGGATCGGTCACGGAATCGAGGCGCGCAGACCCCTCCGAGATCGCCCCCGCCCATGCCATACAGGCGGTCGCACCACGCATCGGAGGGGGGATGTCACCACGCGTCCACGTGCCAGAGACGGGCTGGGTCCCAGTCCAGGCCAACGGACTCACCCACGCCGTGTTCGTCGACGGCGAGGAAGACGCGCCGCTGGTGGTGCTCCAGCACGGGTTCCCGGACACGCCCCACACCTGGGACGACGTCCTCCCCTACCTGCTCGACGCTGGCTACCGCGTCGCCCGTCCGTGGGGCCGAGGCATCGCCCCGTCCGAGATCCCCGCGAGCGATGCGTACGACGTTGAAGACACGGCCCGGGACCTCGTCGGGATCATCGAGGCCCTCGGCGCGGAGTCGGCGATCCTCGTCGGACACGACTGGGGCGCGTGGGCGTCCTGGGGCGCGGTGTACGTCGATCCCAGCCGGATCCAGCGCCTCGTCGCCGTGGCGATCCCCCACCCGGTGTCGATCGTGCCGCGCATGTCGGTGGTGTGGGGCGCGCGCCACCTCATCA
>JAUHWK010000705.1 GCA_030424555.1 bacterium
CACCCGCATCACCTACACGATCCAGCTCACCACCTCGCTGTGGGGCGTGCCCAACAGCATGGTGATCAGCGCCACCCGCAAGAGCGTCGTCCAGATGCTGGAGAAGGTGGGCGCGGCCCTGGAAGGGCCTTCCGGCGGCTGACCCGCTCGGGGTGTGCTGGGCGGCTGCTGGCCGCGAAGCTCCTGCGTGTCAGGGGCGTGCGGGGTCGATGGCGTGGTGGCGCTCGATGGTCACCCGGGTGCCATCTGTGGGGGTGGCGGGGGGCGAAATGGCGACAGCACGCATGCCGAACGCCCGGGACCTCGCTAAGTGTCAACGGGGGGTGAAGTCCCGTGTGTGGGACACGGCTTGCCCCTGACCTCAACCGCGCGCTCCGGAGTTGTTCATGGTCCCGTCGTCCACCCGTTCCCTGCTGCTTGTCCTCACCGCCACGGCCTCGCTGGTCGGGTGTACCAACAAGGACAAGGACGCCGTCGACTCCGACACCGACACGTTCGACTCCGACACCGGCACGCCCGATGTCTGCGGCGACGGGGTCGTCACCGGGCTCGAGGACTGCGACTTCGGCGAGAACAATGCCGCCGACGGCAACTGCCTGCTCGACTGCTCGCTGAACGACGATCAGGTCTGGGCCATGCCACTCGGCGATCTGCCCGCCAACGCGTACGACGCGGTGGGCGTGGCCTCGGGCACCGCCCCGATGGGGACGGGGGCCTGGCAGCCCTCGGACACCAACCTCACGCTCGACACCGTCGCCAAGTTCGAGCTGCACATCCCGATGTACGACTTCCGCGACGATCCCGCGCTGCAGGGTGTGGAGGTCGAGGCCTTCCCGGAGCTCGGCCAGCTCGCGGCACGCGACCTCGTCGGGGAGATCGCGGTGTCCGACATCGCGTCGATCACGTTCCAGACCCGGCACCCCGCGGGTGATCAGCCCCGGTACTACCTGTACCTGTACACCCAGCCCGACGGCATCGACGACGGCGCCTCGTGGTATGGCCGGTCCCTGCTGGCCTACACCAACTCGGCCTCCGGCCTGGACGCGCCCGACGACACCTGGGTGACCTTCTCCACCACGGGCACGACCAACCTGCTGATGTTCCGCGACAAGGACGTCGATCAGTTCGGGGGCAACACGGTCCTCGCGCCGCTCGCCGACCTCACCGCGGGCCCGTACACCTGGTCTTCCGGCGACACCGACGACTCCGACACGTCCGACGTGGGCCCGTTCAACTACGGCGCGGAGATCCTGAAGTACGTGACGATCGC
>JAUHWK010000001.1 GCA_030424555.1 bacterium
CGCCGATCTTCTCGAGGAACGCGTCGACCGCCGCGAGCTCCAGCTTCACGCGAGCGAGCTGCGAGGCGCGCGACGACGAGAACTGCGCGCGCTCCTCGAGGCCGCGGGCGCGGCTGAGCAGCCTGCTACGGATCTTCCGGATGGCCCAGCCCTCGGGCGGCGGGAGCTGTGGCTGGATGGAGTCGAGCCACCGCACGTAGCCGACGACGTCGACTTCCACGTCGGCGGTGCCGGGCTTCGGCATGGCGAAGACCGGATGGTGGTGCCAGCCGCCCTTCACGCGCGTGCGGCGCAGGTAGCTGGACGACGGCTCCAACAGGGTGAACCCGCGGTCGTACATGCGAGAGCGGAGCTGCCCAAGGACAGGCCGACCACCCGGACCACGGGTCACGCCCTCCACCCCAGATCGGATGTCGACCCGCATCAGCTCGGGCACCACGTGGGCCGCGCCGTTCTGGTCCACCATCACCGTGTACCGATCGGCGCGGTACGCGTACAGGAACGGCGGGGTGGGCGTCACGGTGGGCAGGCGCTCCCGCGACGGACCCTCGGCCTCGAGGACCTCGACGGTCTCCGTGTGGGTGAGCCCAGGCGTCGGGGCCGTGGGCGGTGGCGCGATCACGCGGGCCATCGGTTCTCCATGGGTGGTGCCCGGTGTGACCGGGCCGTTGAGGGGCGCATGCGGGTCGGCCCCTCCAGCTCACGCGAGCGGAGGGGCCGGTGCGTCAGGACGCGGAAACGCCGGAGACGAGCTTCACGCCGCGGGCGTCCTGGCCGATGCTCATGCCGAGGTACAGGTTGAGGATGTACTCGGACAGCGCCTTGCGCCCGGAGCGGTCGAGCTCGAACGTGCCGTGCGGGATCTGCACCTGACGGGTCGGGTCGTCGATGGGCGGGACGCCGTCCGCCCACACCAGGCCACCGGCGGCCACCAGCGCGCCGGCAAAGTCGGCGTCGGCGTTGATCTTGGTCACGCGGTTGGTGACGAAGATGTCGCTGCCGAACAGCTTGCCCTTGTACCCGGTGCCACGCCGCGCCACGAGCTCGGCGGTGGCGGGCTGCCACTGCACGGTGCCGCCGGAGTCGAGGGCCAGCTCGGCGCGGAGGTTGAACCACTGCTGAGGTGCCAGCAGCGCCAGGGTCTCCCCGTCGGCGTTGGCGACGTCCAGGTCCTTCTGCGCCTCGAGGAAGGCCTCGGCACCGAGGACCTGGCCGGACGTTCCGACAGACCCGGTGAAGCCCGCCGCCGTCGAGGCCGCCAGCTTCACGAGCTCCTGCATCGCGGTTGCGAACGCGTCCTGAACGAAACGCTCAGGCGTGAGCACGTTGAGGTTGTCAGTCATCCGGGCCATGTCCGACGGCGCGTACGCCTTGCCCTTGCGGGCGACGGTCACGGTCACCTTGTCGTCGGGGAGCTGGGTGAAGCCCATCTCCTCGATCTCGGTGAGGTCCTCGGTCATGTCGTTGGCGTCGATGCCGATGAACGGCAGCGTCTTGGTGAGGATGCCCTCGCCGTTGACGCGGCCGGCGTACCGCAGCGCCGGGTGCTGGGGCAGACTGGTGCGCTCCGCGAGGAAGCGCTCGTAGTCGCCCATGATGATCTCGGAGGCACGCGAGTCGGTCAGGTTCGCGATCAGGGTCTCGTTGGCCATGGTCCCGTCTCCAGGAAGGGGGGTGTGGTGCTCCCCACAGCGAGACGCGACGACGGCCTTGTCGGGGGCCGGGCCCGGAATGACGCGTGCTGTGGTGTCACCTCACGCGGCCATCCGGCTGCCTACCCACGTCAGGCGCTACGGTTCTGCTCGTCCCGATACGCCTGCTTGAGCGCGTCGTACCGAGACCAGTCGCCGGTGCGCTTGCCGTGGTCGCGGGCCTGGGCGAGCGCGTCCCCTGTCACCACCCCACCACCGGTGGGCGGCTGATGTGGAGGGCTGCGGTCCGTCGGGGGCTGTGGCGGCACCGCGGGAGGGGCGGCCGGGGGCGGCGCGACGAAGGGGCGCAGGATTGCCGGCGCCTGGTCTGGAGCGGCACGGTGGCTCTGGATCCAGTCCACCAGGCTACCGCCGCGCTGCTCCTCGGGCATCGACGCGTGGGCAGACCGGATCGCCCGACGGGTGACGTCGTCGTGCATGCCGAGCGCGTACAACTGCAGGTCCTCGGCTGCCGTCGCCTTCGTCGCCTCGACCTGCCCCTCGAGGTCAGCGACCCGGGCAGCGAGGGACGTGCGCTCGGCCGCGACCTGGTCGTAGCCCTCCGCCTTCTCCTGAAGTGCGTCGCGCTGGGCGATCACCTCCTGGAAGCGCGCATAGGGGACAGGACCCGGGCCCGGGTCGGCCGGAGGGGTCGGGGCTGGGGGCGGGTCCGAGGGCGGTGCCGCGCCACCACCTGGTCCTGGCTCGGCCTGCATCAGCAAGAACGGGAGCATGTGTCGCATCGGTCCTCCTCGCCCTGTGTCGCCGGGCGTCGCGTGGGGAGGGTCAGTCCTGTGGCGGTGGCACGGGCTGTGGCGCCCGGTCGGCGTCGATCGCCGCAAGCTGGCGACGGGCCTCGCCTTCGGTCACGCTGTGCAGCTCGGCGTAGGCCTGGGCGCGCGACATCAAGCCGAGGGACATCATCTCGGCGACGTGCTCGCGATGCGCCCGCCGCTCCTCGGCCGTGGGCGGGACGGCGTTGTACCGAACCCTCCACCCTGTGGTCGGGAGGGCGCCGCCCGTCCGCTGGTTGTGGATCCGGCACACGAGGGACACCAGCTGCTGGTCAGCGGCGGCGGCGGCGGGCTCGAACTTGCGAGCGGCCGCACGCTTCCCCTCGCGCGACAGCGCGAGGGCGTAGCCGGACCGTGGGTCGCCGGAGAGACGGGTGAAGTCCGCCGGGCTGATGCCGGCGAACTGCGCCAGGCCGCCAGCGTACTGCGCCGCGGCGTCCATCATCTTCTGGGGATCGTGGGGGACGTCCCACTGTCCGACCTGGACGCCACCGTCGGTGTCCTCGGTGGCCTCGACGTGCACCACGGTCGTTGAGTCCGTGACCACGAAGGACTCGCCGCCGTTGACCCCGTCCGCTCGGATACGGCCTCCGACCACGTACCGCTGTGGCCAGGAGGCATTCCGCATCGCGTGCCCGGCGTAGGTCCAGTGCATGGCGGATTGGAGTGTGCCGTCCACGAGCTCGCGGCCGTGCCAGGCGTTCCACAGCTTGGCGCCCTTGAGTGCGTGGTACAGGACGAACGGGATGTAGCCGCCCTCGGCGTCTCGGAACCCGTCGGACGCGGTGCCGTACACCTTACGGGTGATGTCATCGCCATCGGTGTCCAGGACGCGATGCCCACCTGGCGTCCACTCCTCCCACACCCACGCAAGATCTCCGTCGACCTCGGCGAGGGTGAGCTCGCGCAGGGACGCAATTTGGTCGGGCTGGTCCGGCTGTGCGGTCGCGATGACCATGTCCGGCGTCACGGGTCGGAACCTGCAGCGACCGGCTCGGTCCACCTCGGGACGGAGGAGCATCTCGCGGAGGCCCACCGTCTGCTGTTGCACCGACTGCATCAGTGGAGACCACCCGGCGTCGGCCAGCAACTGGCTGACCACCGAGGCCGCCTCGGCGTCCTCGTGCTCGATGGACGGCGGCACGTCGTAGAGGCAGGCCAGGTCGAACGTGATCGCCGAGAACGGGTTCGACGACAGGTCCGGGTCTCCGATGTTCGCGCCGCGGCTCTTGCCGAACGTCTTCAGGAGGCGCTCCTCGGCATCCGTTCGCCAGGTGCCGTCCAGGAGGCGGCGCCGCAGACGCGTGTGCTCCCACCTCGACGTGTCGTGTGTGCTCGACGGCGCCGGCATTGCGGGGATGGTCTGGTCCAGGTGGTGGCTCGCGGGCACGACGACTCCTCGTCTCTCGCGGCCGTCCGGCTGCCTGCCCGCGTCAGCGGACGTGGACCGCGGCGATCCGGGGCCGTGGCCCACCCAGCATGATGGTGTCCTTCAGGGCGTAGCGGAGCGCGTCGATGTAGTGCTTGAACTCGCTGTCGCGCTTGCCGTCGTACTTCTCGAAGCACTCGATGAGGTGCACGCACCTGGGGTGGACGAAGAACCGACCGCGCACCATCTGCTGGTGGAGCCACCGCTCACCAATGGAGACCGACCCACGACCCGCGCCACGGCCCATCTTCGCGGTCCAGATGCCGGGCTTGAGCTCCTTGCGGTTCCGAACACCCAGGGCGCGGGCGACCTCGTCGCCGAGATCTCGGTTGCCCTTGCGGGCCACGCCACGCCCGGCGGGGATGTCACCGAACACTCGTTCCAGCTCGGACCACTCGAGCTGCCACCGCTGGAGCATGCCGAGCACGGAGGCCGCGTCCTGCTCGGACGTCGTGGGTCCGGTGGGGGGCGTCTCGTCGATGACGTACACGAACGGGAAGCGGTCGCCCGCCCGGTCGTCGACGAGGACCAGGACGCCCGCCTGGTTGCGGTCGGCCGTGCCGTGGTCGACACCGACGTAGGCCTTGACCTCCCCCTTCGGTACGCGCTCGGTGACGTGGGTGCCCTCGACGTTCTCCACGGAGATGAACGCCGAGAAGATCCGCCCCTCGACGCGCGTCTCCCATTCCCCGTCGTTGACGATGGGGCGTTCGTGGGCGGGCGTCAGGGTGTTCTCTCGCTCGACCCACTCCGCGTCGCAGATCGTGCCATCCTCGAGTCGGATGCGTCGACGGGTGCCGACGAACACCATGTGCCGGGCATCGAACGTGTAGTGGATGTCCTCGATCTCGCCGGACTCGCACCGCTCGCGTAGCCAGTCGGTGGGCCGGTTGATCGGCGTCAGCGTGAGCAGGATCGTGCCGCCCGTCCGCTGAACGCGCTTGGCGACCTCGTTGAAGATGCGCTCGCTGTACGGGGGCTCGTCGAACAGAGCCCCGTCGATGGTGGCGCCGGCGAGGTCGAGGGCGTCCTGCTGGGTCGTCTTGATCCGGATGATGGACCCGTTCGCGAACCGCAGGGCGGGATGGTGCCCGCCGAACCCCTTCACCGGATCGTACCGCTGGTCAGGGTGGACGGCGTCCTTCGGCACCAGGTCCCAGAGCTTGGCCTGGATGTTCACCGACTGTTTGTGTGACGCGCACAGGAGCCACCACTCCACCGGCGGCGGGGGCACGTTCTTGAACGGGTGCTTCCCCAGGCAGTGGTAGATGACCTCGGCGCAGCCGACGGTCGTCTTGCCGCCCCACTGGTTTCCCAGGCGGAGCAGTCGCCGGCGCGACGAGCTCGACATGAACTCGTGCTGGGGCGGCAGCCATCGCATGTAGGCGAGCCGATTGCGGTCCGCGGCCTGGGCCAGCCGGACGGCTGCCCGTGCACCACGGCCGAGGCGTCGTGAGGGTGGGGTCCTCGCCACCGCCTACCGCTCGTCGATGTCGAGGATCTCGTCGGGGTCCATGCCGTACCGCTGGAGGGCGACGCGGAGGATCGGCTCGACGAGCTCTGCCGGCAGGGCGGCCACCGCGTCGATGATCTCCTCGAGGAGCTCGGTGGGTTCCATGGAGTCCCAGCTGGCTTCTGCCTCCCGCCGGGCACGTTCCTTCTCCTCACGGACCGCCCGCAGCTCGGCCTGCATCTTGGTGACCGCGGTCCAGCCGCCCTCGTCCGCCGCGATCTTGATGAGGGCCTCGAGGCGACGCTCAGGGTCCCGGGCGCGGTTGGCCTTCAGCGTCCTGGTGAGCCGGACGGACTCGGCCTGCAGCTCGTCGCGCTTGAGCACGGCGACGTTGGCGGCGCCGAACTGCCCGGCCGCTCGGGCATCCGTGATGTTCAGGTCGAGATCACGGATGGCCTCGAGGATCGCGCGCCTCCGCTCGGCGACCGACGTCGCGGCCTTGCGACGGCGGGGGGCGGCCGGGAGCTCGTCGGCCTCGGCGTCGCTGGTGGGGTCCATCGGGGCCCTCCGGGTGGGCAGGCAGCCGGATTTTTCCGCCCTGTGGGCGCGAGAAGGTCGAGAGGAAAGGGCCCCCGGCTCTTGCTCTGGGGATCACACACCCTTCGGACCCGTCCGGCTGCCTGCCCGCGCCCTTCCACCCCCATGGAGGCACCCATGACGTCCGTCCGCACCCTCATCCTCGCGTGCATCCTCTTCTTCACCCCCATCCTGATGGGCGGTATGGCCTGCAGCGCGCACGACCCGCGCATCAACGGCGCCGAGCCGATCACCCTCGACGGCTTCCTCGAGGTCCAGGAGGGTCTCAGCACGTACGGTGGGTGGGCCGCCGGGGTCATCGGGCCGTCGAGCTGCGACGCCCTCGACTTCTTCCGGGTGGAGGGCTTCACCCGCGACCTGCTCGAGGAGACCTGCGAGCATGCCTGGGAGGCGTGCGTGGTCGGCCTGACCCGTGGCGAGGCGATCGGCCTCATCCGTCGCGCCGTCGCCCGAGCCCCCGCGGAGGTCTACCTCGACCTTTCGGTCTGCGGTGACGTGCCGCCGGCGGCGTCCGCGGCCGAGGTGCTGGAGAAGGTGCGGATGGCCCTGCAGGCCGTCGACGCTTTCCTCACCTCGCGACCCCCGACCTGCGAGCGGTCCAACGCCTCAGAAGGCCTCGGTGCCGCCGTCGACCTGGTGGGGGACGTCGAGGCTGCCCTCGAGCGTGGTGGTCGGGTCCTCGTCCACGTCCCTGCGCCCACGTACACCCCGTGCGCTGCCGAGGACGCCGACACGGACGGGGGTGTCTGATGTCGAGCCGCTGCTCTCGCATCCCCGTGGTGCCCGTGGCCATCGCGATGCTCCTCGGGACGGGCACCGCGGCCGCGCAGTCGATGGAGGCCCTCGAGGTGATCGCCGACACCGGCATCGACTTCGGCACCCTCCAGCTCCTGGCCGTGCTCGTCGAGCACTTCGGGCCGTGGGGCGTCGTCGGGTTCGTGGCCTACCACGCGATCGGCCCGGTCAACCGCGTCGCCGACATGCTGTCCAACGCGGCCGACGCCTACCGGGACGGCGACGGCGTGAACATCCGCATCGAGCCGATCCGTCGCCCGCCCGACGGTGAGAGCTGACCGTGGTGATGTCGCTGCTGGACAACGTCCGCGAGTGCTTCGACCTGCGCGACTACGCCTACGCGACCGAGGTCGGTGCCCTGAACCTGTGGGGCATCCGGGGCCCGGTGCGTGAGGCGGGCGCCTGGGACGACATCATCGGCGCCACCCGGGTCGTCGATGGTCGCGAGGAGCTGTACGCCTGGCAGGCCACGACGGACCCCGGGCGGACGTACCTGCGCAAGCCCCTGCACGAGCGGGGCACGGCCATCCTCGCGGCCGAGCAGCACGTGGCGTGCTGGCGTCGCGGACTGCACCGAGGGAAGCACCCCGCCCTGCGCCAGGTGGCGCCGATGCTGGTGCACCGCGACGACACCCAAGACGACCTCCTGCAGGAGGTGGGGCCACCCGGCGCCGAGCTCGTGGGCATCAACCTGCACGCCACCTGGTCGCAGCGGCTGCCCGAGGTGGTCGGCCCGTGGTCCGCCGGGTGCCAGGTCATCCGGAACCCGCGCGACCTCGACAAGGTCCTCGACCTGGTGCGGGACCACGAGCGGGCCGGGCACAGCACCCGCATCACCTACACGCTGTTCGACGCCCGCGAGATCCCGGTCGCCGCCTACGTGTGGAAGCTGCTCCGGACGCAGACCGACCACCGGGCAGAGTCGCAGGCCGCGGCGCTGTCGTGACCGTGGACCCTCTGGCCGTGGCCGGCGGCATCGACGTCGCGCTCGACGTGGGCCTCGACGCGGCCGAGCGCATCGACGACATCGCCCGACGGGTCGAGCCTGCAGCGCGGGCCAGGCGCATCGCGAACCTCATCGACAGGCTCGTGATGCGGCGTGGCCGACTCCTGCGCCGAGGGGAGCACGAGCTCGCGGACGCGCTCAGCGACCGCATCGCCCGATGGGAGGTCCGCCTGGCCGCGTGGGACCGCCGGCACGACGAGGACCGCCGCCGTGCGACGTGACCCGTTGAAGTACTTCAGGCCCCGCCGGCAGGTGAAGTACTTCGACCACTCCCCATCCAGTCCGTCCGTCTCGTAGCCCTCAGGGTAGGGAAGTCGCTGGCGGCGTCGGTCAGCAGTACCACCGCGAGAACTTGATCTCGCGGGACGCCAGCGCCTCACGGCAAGCCGCGGCTGGCTCCTCACACCGACCCTCGGCGATGGCCTCAACCAGCGCCCACAGCATCGCGTCCTCGCCTGCGTGGGCGCCCTCGCTTTCGCCGGCCTCCGCACGGACCCCGTCGACCATGCGGGCGACATCGGCAGGGGTCACGAAGTCGGGCATCCCCGCGTCGTGCCATGCGGCATGTACGTAGCGGTAGCCGCCTGGGACGTTGTGTCCGCACACCATGCAGGTGCGCCCCTGGTCGGTGTCGTCGGGGGCGAACTTGGTGGGGTGCGGAGGGCGTGGCACGCCCGCGTGGGCCTCCAACCCTCCGGAATTCCCGGAGAGTTCGGACGGTCGGGGCCGGGCTGCGGTCCGCAGCTCCTGCTCAGCCAGGGCCTCGACGATGCGCCCGACCTCGGCCTCGGCGGCGGCCCGTCCAGCGTCACCGACCTCTGGCCCGGACGCGGCGATATGCCCACGACGACGGATCCGCCATCCGGTGCCGTTCGGTTGTGCTGCGTCCCATACGAACGCGACGATCGTGCCGCCGATGGACGATTCTCCCACCCAGCCCGTGCTGTCCCTCGCCCACTGCATCATCCCTCCTCTCTCGATGCCACGCGCCACCCCAGCATCGCCACAACCTGGTCGCGCGGAAGATCGACCAGCCTCGGCTGTGAACTGGTGCGGGGCACGACGTAGGTGCATCGACGCGTCGTCTTGTCGGGAAACACCGAGTCGACCTCGTCATCCACTGCCCCGATGGACCAAACGTGGATGGCGCCGCCCCCGACGAGCGGGAGTGCGTCGGGATCGATTCTGATGGTGAAGTCTCCTGGGCGTGCCATCATCCCTCCTCGCCGCACGCAGCGGCATCGTTGAACGTCGCGGTCGCTGCGATGCGCAGCGGCACGGATTGAGCGGTCTGCATGCGAACCGCCAGCTCGGCGTCCTCCCGTCGGCGTCGATCGGTCGAGAGGCGCAGCATGCTGGGGATCGTCCGGGCGGAGCAGGGCCCGAAGGCTCGCTCGACGTCCGCCACCAGCTTGCGCGCCGTGGCTGCAAGGAGGGTCCGCTCCCATTCCTCGGCGGCCGCCTTCGCCTGCTCTTCGGTGATGGCCTTCATCGGCGCACCACCACTCGCGCCGCCACACCGTGCGGGTGAACCGTGCGGGTCAGATGGGCTGAGCGCGACCGAAACCCGCACTCGGGTTCAAAAGTGAGCCCGATATGCCAGGAATGACGGTCCGACTCAGAACGCAAAGTAGACATACGATGTCCTCCTAGTCGAGATCCTCGGGCAACTGTGCGGGTGAACCGTGCGGGAAGTTGAGCACTTTCCGGTCCTCAGGACGCGGTCGCTCGCCCGCCCGCACGGCCATGGCGGCGGCCTCGAGGTTGGCCCCGCCCGCCCTCGCGTAGGTCTTCCAGATGGTGGCCGGCGTGTTCCCCGACCATGCCGCGATGGTCTTCACGTCGATGCCCCGGTCGAGCATGGCGTTGATCATCGCGTGCCGCAGGCCGTGCGAGGTGAACCGCTCGACCTCCGCCGCGAAGCACAGCTTGGGCAGGTCACTGATGACGCGCTGGCGGGCGGTGATTGGCTTCACGCCGAGGATCCAGGCGTCGGACTCAAGCCCCTCGGCGAGGGGCACCAGGAGCTCACGTACCGCCGGCACGAGTGGCACCCACCGCTCGCCGGTCTTGCCGGTCCGGTTGGTGTCGATGCGCGAGATCAGCCGAAACCGCCCGCGCTCCAGGTCCAGGTCTCGGGGCTGGATGCTGGTGCACTCCGACACGCGGCATCCGTAGGCCCACTGTACGTGCAGGGCCGTCCGGATGTAGCCGTCTGCCTTCTGGATGACGGCCCAGGCGTCCTGGCGGTCGGGCATGTGCCGTGTCCGCTTGGGTGTCACCAAGATCGAGGGCAACTGGAGCCGCTCCGTCGATGTGGCGCCACGGCGGAAGCCCCAGCCCCACGCGATCTGGAGTACTCGTAGGTCCTGGGACACGGTGGACGTCGCACAGCCGGCGCCGAGCTGCTCGTCTCGGTACCGCTCAAGCGTGCGGAGGTCGATGGTGTCGATGAGCACGTCGGCGAGCCGTGCCTCGAGGCGGCGCCGATGCGCTCGGTACGCAGACACGCTGCTCCTGGCGAGGTCCTTGCGCTGCTCGACGTCGTAGAACCAGGCGCGCAGCAGGTGCTGGATCGTGACGACCTCTTCCCCGTCCTCCCCCTCCGGTGGGGCCGCCCAGGCGCCCGACATCGCGAGCTTGGCCATGTACTGAGACAGTGGCTCGCGGTCCGACCGGCCCGACCACACCGTCGTGGTCTCGCCCTCCCGGTGGACCTCGACGCGCCAGTACCACTGGAGGCGGGTCTTCGTGGGGGGCTTGATCGGCCGCGCGATGAGCGGCTCGACGTAGATCTTCTTCGGCTTCCTGGGCATCATTCCCTCGACTGAGGCAGCCGGACCCGACGGCCAGTGCCGTAGTGCTGGTGCATCGTCGGTGGTAGCACACGCTGGCCAGATCTCCGCGCGAGGTCTTCGAGGACCTCCCTCCACACCACCCACTCCCGCCGCTTGCCGGCGATCTCCGCTGCGTGCACCAGGCCGGCATCCCGGAGGTACTCCTCGCTCGCCTGGCGACCCCACGGGAGGAGGCGGCAGGCCTCAGCCACGCCGTGGATGCCATCGCCCCCCTGCAGGGCTCGGAGCTCGCGCGGCGGGGCGCTCACACGACCTCCACGGACAGCCGCCGGCCGAGCGCTGGTGTGAAGCGCCCATCGTGATCTCCGGCGACGCGCATCAGACCGGCCGCGCGGAACTCATGCCCCGGGACACTGCGGCCGAGGACCTCGACGTCGGTGACCACCGCCGACCGGCCCATCCGCCGCAGGTCGATGCGGGCTCGGCCGACGACCAGGTCGACGTGCACGACGAGTAGACTCTCGGTGCCGTGGTGCCGTGCACGCGCCAGCGCGAACCGCACGGCATCGCCGACGGTCTCGCACCGACCCGCGTGGTCGAGGTGCATCGCCGTGGTGGTCGACGGCACGTTCATCGCGCCACGCCCTCCGCGAGACGCTCGACGGTCGCCGTGCCGGCCCAGCGGAGCCAGGACGGCCACGATGACGACCGACCCCGACCGCGGTCGTCGTGCCAGCGGACCCGCAGGGCGTCCACGGCATCGACCCACCGGCGGCCACCTCGGCGGCCTCGCAGGCAGTCGCCCGGCATGGGGGAGGTGGCGGGATCGCGTGTCATGCCGGATCCACGGTGAAGGAGGGCAGGTTCGCCCGCACGATGGCAGCGGCGACCTGGGGGCAGACGCTGTTCCCGATGCGGGCCACCTGGTCGCGCTTCGTGCCGATCAGCACGTAGTCGTCGTCGAAGCCCTGGCACCGGGCGAGCTCGCGGGGCTGGAGCATCCGCATCCCGATGTCGGTGACGACGTGGGGCTCGCCCTCGATGTCGACGGTGACCAGGCCAAACCGGTCGACGCTGGTGATCGTGTCGAGGGGCCGGTCCGCTCGCTGGCCGATGCCGCTGCCGTAGTACTTGATCAGGAACGCCGCGACGTCCCTACGGTGGTCGAGTGGCAGCTCCACCTGCCGGTTCGCGGGCTTCACCTCGGCCTCGCACACGCTGTGGTGGTCGGTGGCGGTGATGGTCCCGAGGGGTCGCTCCATGCCATGCCCGACCACACCGGTGTAGTGCTTTGCGATCCAGGCCGACACGAGTGCGCCCTGCGACCCCTTGGCCGTCACGGTCCAGTACGGTCGCTCCACGGACCGTGTCCGGGGCTTCTGGCCCTTCCGCTCACCGTTGCGCGTGTTCGACAGGTACGGGGCCACAAGGGCGTGGTGGGTGCCCTGTGCCGAGATCGTGCCGAGCGGCCGCGACACGCCGTGGGTCGACTTGTGCGACGGCGAGGTGCCTCGGAGCGGCGCGATGTACGGCTCTGGATTGTCGAGCACGTACCGAACCAAGCCGTGGGCGATCCGGCGACAGGTGGCCTTGGCAAGCGGGCGCGGACGGTCGAAGATCGAAGGGCACGGGGTGCTCCAGTCGATGCACTCGGCGGCGGTCCGGTACGGGAGCGGACGGCCGGGTCCGTGCGATGGCGTGGGCCAGACCGGGTCCCCGTCACGGCGGGCGATCAAGAACAGCCGCTCGCGGGTGGTCGGGCTGCCGAAGTCGGCCGCGACCAGCTTCCGCCACGACACCCGGTAGCCGAGCCCTTCCAGCTCGCCGACGAACCTCCGGAATGTCTCGCCCTTGCGCTTGGGGTCGGGCCGGTTGTCGGGGCCGAGCGGCCCCCAGGTCACGAACTCGGGCACGTTCTCCATTGCGATCACGCGGGGGCTCACTTCCCGGGCCCACCTCACCACCATCCAGGCGAGACCCCTGATCTTCTTCGATACCGGCTTGCCGCCCTTGGCCCGAGAGAAGTGCGTGCAGTCCGGGCTGGCCCACAAGAGGTCAGGGCGCCGCGATCGGCACGCATCGCGCGGGGACACGCGGGCGATGTCCTCCTGGTAGTGGTGGGTGCTCGGGTGGTTCCGTTCGTGCATCCGGATCGCGTGTTCGCAATGATTGACGGCGATGTCCGGGTGCAGACCGGTCGCCCGGCGGATGCCCTCAGACGCACCTCCGCCGCCCGCGAACAGGTCGACGAGGAAGGGGTCGCGACGACTGTTCACGACGCCTCCCGCCCCGCGACCACGTCGTCGGGAAAGACCCGGGTGGGCACGTCGCAGACGGTGCAGCTCGCGTAGCCCTCGGCCAGCAGCATGCAGAGCCCACCCTTGGCGGCCCCGCACCGCTCGCAGGCACCCGTCGCCAGGTCGGGGCGATCGCATGGATCCGAAGGGTGCACGACGTGGACGGTGCCCGGGGGCGTGGTGCCCCGCTTGGCGCACCAGGTGCACGTCGTGCCCTCCAGCCTCCACCGGGACTCACCCGGCGGGGCGAACAGGTCGCCGCAGGCGTGGTCGAGCAGGCGGCTCACGCCTCCAGCCCCGGCCAGCGGTAGGCCACGAGCTCGCGCGCCCGTTCGGCCGACAGCTTGAACGAGTGGAACTCGGTGCGGTTGTAGAGCTCGTCCAGGGCATCCGTGAGGGCCACCATGGTCGGGCCGTCGTCGACGTCGGCGGACGGTGCCGGGCTCTGACTCGCGGACCCTGATTGCCGTCGGTCCTTGAGCTCCTTCCAGGTGTCGCGGACCCACAGGAGAGATGTCTCGAAGCCACACTGGCCCGGGTCCTCAAGCCCGACCGCCTCCGCCACCCGGATGGCCGCGACCTCGTCCGACCAGAACGTCCGGCACTCCTCGCGGCCGTCCGGGTAGCTCAGGCGGAGCACCAGGTTGGCGGGCCAGTCGGTGCCATCGTCGTGCGGGTGGCCGCCACCGGCGACCTGGTCGACGACCAGGCGGTGGGCCTCGATGCCGTCCTCATCGGCCAGGATGGACACCACGCCATGGGCCGCGGCCAGCTGCTCCCGCAGACCGCCCACCACCCTGTCGTACTCACCCTCGAGCTTGGCGTGCTTCTCCCCAAGCTTGCGGATGGTCCCGAGTGCGGAGAGCTCCTTGGCTCGCGCCTCGTCCCGTTCGGCCTCGACCTTGAGCAGCTTGGCGGCGAGCTCGTCGGCCTCCGGGTTGGTGGTGACCTGGGCCACCACGGGCTGGGGCGCCGTGGCGATCGGCGGGTCCTTGGCGAGCTGCTCCTCAGAGACCGCGTACAGCCACTTGGGCGCCATCCCCGGGTGCGGCCAAGGCACACCGAGGTCGAACTCGCGCCGGACCAGGTAGCCCTGGGAGAACATCCCGGAGAGCGTCGTCCCCACCGCGGTCTTGCCCCCGGGCTGCTCGAGCATCCGGCAGTGGACCGCGGTGTCGTGCGCGGCGACCATGTCCCACAGCGCCCGTCCGGAGGTGCCGGGCTGCGGCTTCTTGGTGCGCGAGTGCTTTGGCGTCCGTGGCATCTGCGGAGGAGGCGCCAGGGCGGCGGGAGGGGGCTCAGGGATCGGCGGCTCGGTCGCGAGCTGCTCCGGAGTGGCAGCGTAGACCCACGCCGGTGTGCGTCCATGGATGGGCCAATCCTTGGGGGCCTGGTACGACCTCCGGAGCAGGAACCCAGCCCGCGCGAGGCCGGGGAGCTGCTGGGAGAGCTTGCGCTGGAGCATCCACGACCCGACGGACGTGTCGATCTCGCGCACCGCGTCGAAGGTCTGGCGGGCGAGCGTGCCGGACCGGGGCAGGGCTCGCGCTGGCTTCGCCTTGGCGACCGGCGGGGCCTTGGCGGGCACGGGCTGCGGCCGCCGGGGCGGGACCGGTGCCGGTGCCGGAGGCGCGACGGGACGTGCCGGCGGGGGGGCCTTGGCAGCCGGCGACCCCTTCACGTCCGTGCGCCACCACCACCACCGGGGGCCGCGCGCGTCGTCCTGGTAGTCGAGGGGGAGCCCGGCCTCGGCGAGCATCCGGAGGGACTCGCGGGCGGTGGCCGGACTGGCGTCCGTCACGCGGGCCAGCGCGCGAATGCTGAGGCGGTCTCCGCCCTCCAGGGCGCGCCAGAGGGCGCGCTGGCTTTCGGTGCGGATCCGCGGGTCGGGGGTCGTGTTCATGGCAGGTCCCAGGCGATGGTGATGACCGCCACCCACACCACCACCAGGGCGATGGCGAGCATGGTGTCGATGGCGGCCAGGCGGAGGGGGGAGCTGCCGACGGTGGGCCGGGCGGGGGGACACCCGGGCGCACCCACACCGCCGGCAGCAAGGGGGCGGCTCCGTGGTGGAGCCGTGGAGGGGGTGTCCCCGCCGGCGGCAAGCACCGGGGTGGGGTGGGGGGTGGGCATGGTGCCGACCTCCGACGGGGACGGTGTGCGCGCGGGGAAGCGCGCAACGTGGGAGCGGTCAGGCAGCATCGGTCTCGGACAGGTTGGCGGGCTCGATGCGCTCGGTCGCCACCGTGATGTTGCCCTGCGAGGGCTGGTCGCCGTGGGTGCGCCCGAACGCGCTGTGGTCGAGCGGGCGGGGCTCGCCATCGAGTCCCCAGCCCAGGCGGACGTGGCGGTCGGTGAATCGCGACGTGCCCATGCAGACCAGGAAGTCGTCGTCCTGGCGGTCGAGCTCGCGCTGCAGGTACGCCCCGGCGTCGCGGCTGGCCTCGCGCATGACCAGGTCGAGGTCGGGGCACCGCAGGCGGAAGATGGGCGGTCCCTTGTCCTGCACCTTCACGTCGAGGTGCAGGTGAACCGCGTACACGGCCAAGCCCCCGGGCTCTTCCCAGACCCCGTCGAACACGGGCACGACGATGTTGAACTCGCTCGGCAGCTTGGCGCTGACGACGTGCTTGTCCGACGCCGCGGCCGCTCGGTAGTTGCCGTTCTCGTCGAGATCGACCTCGACCGATGCGTCGCGGCTCACCCGCAGGCTCCGGAGTTGGCCGGCGAGCTCGCGGCCGTAGGATCCCGCGGGCGTCCCGTCGGGAAGCTCCATGGCCTCGAAGTCGTCCCGCGCCGCCACGAACAGCCGGTAGATGGCGGCCTGGTCGAGGTCCACGTCGAGGGCGTCCTCCCAGCGCGACCAGCGAGGGTGCTTCTGCATCGCGCAGGTCACGGACCACGCGTCGTGGGTGCCGGGCTGGTTGGTCGCCGTGAACTCGTCCACGTCGAGGAGGACGTCACAGTGCGCCGCGTCCGCCCGTCGTCCCAGGTACAGCGCGAACCCCTTGAGGTCCGTGAACCGGTGAGCCACGGCTGGCCGCGCGCCGGCCTTGAAGGTCTTCACCTCGTAGCCATCGCGGACCAGGGTTGCGGTTCCGGAGCCATCGGGAAGGACGACGAACGCGGGCTTGGCGGATGGGCTGCCGACGCCGAGGCGGTGGGCGAGCGCGTCCCACAGGTCGTGGAAGATGGTGGGCATGGTGGTCTACTCCTGGTCGTTGGGCGCGACGGCCCGGGGGTGGAGGGGCAGGCGCTCCTGGACGCCAGCGGGTGGATCCACCAACCACTGGTCTCCACGGAGTCGGGCGCCCCGCTTCACGGCGCGGGACTTCGGCATCCGGAGCTGGGTGCGGGCGGTGAGGGCGGTCAGGGCCGCCTCAAGGTCGTGCTCGAACGTGAGCTCGATGGTGACCTTGAACGCCAGGGCGCCCTTCCGCGCTTCGAAGCGTCGGGGGTCGCACTCGGCATCGGCGATCACCTTCTGGATGGCGTCCAGGTGCTCCTGGAACTGCTCCTCGGCGATGCCGTCGACGGCGGTGGTGAGCGTGAGGCGCTCGGCTTGGATCACGACGGACACAGGGCCTCCTGTGGTTGGGGGAGTTGAGGGAGGACACCCGCCTCGACGAGGACCGCGCGGCCGAACTCGGCCTCGGCGAGCACCAGGTCGAAGGCGTCGACGTGGCCGCAGGGGTTCGACCAGCAGTCGACCTCCCGCCGGTCTCGGCCGGACCGGCCCATCGACATCATCTGGGTCTTGGGCCAGCCTCGAGGGCCGCCGCACCGGGGGCACGTCGCCTCGATGGTGACCTCGCGGACGTACCCGAGCCCATCGATGAACTCGGCGACCCGGACCGACATCGTGACGGGGCGGGCGTTCACGTCGCCTCCGCGGCGGCGCGAAGGCCCGTCATCAGCACCGCCATTTCGCTGTCCGTAAGCGGCAACAGGCGTCGGACCCGGTACACGACGGGCGCCCACCCGGGGGGCTTCGGGGCCTTGCTGGCGCGCTCGTCACGCCACACGACGGCATGGAGGCGGCCCGTCGGGTCCGTGAGGTCCAGGGCGAGCCTCGACAGGCTGATGCAGGACATCGCGGCCGGCTCGCTCTCGTCGTCTTCTCCGGCTTCGACGACGACCAGGACCGACGTGCATCCGAGCGGGTCTTCGACCACGACGCCGACGCGATGCATGAGCATCACCGGCGCCCCCCGCCGCAACAGCCCCGGCAGGTCGCCGGGAAGGGTGTGTTGGTCCTTCACGACCCCTCCTCGGCCACGAACGCAGCGTGCTGAGCGAAGACGTCGCGGGACGACTCATGGTGACCGCATGGGTTCGACCAATCGTCGACGGTGAGGGTCCGGCGCCGATGGTCCATCGTCCAGAGCTGGCGCGTGGCCTCCTTCGGCTCGCCCCGCGGGCCGCCGCACTTCGAGCAGACCCACGGGACCTCGACGGATGTCGGCCATGCCTTGCCGTGGACGGTCTCGATGACCCGGACCCTGCGCGTCGGTGTGCTCATCGACGCACCCCCACGCCCGCCTGCTCGTCGGACTCCGCCGCCAGGGCGGTCAGCGCGGCGGCCTCCTCGAGGATCGCGGGCCGGTGGCGATGGCCCGCGAGCAGCTCAGCGGCCCGGGCACGGGCGGCGCGGCCGTAGCAGCGGTCGCCGATGCGGGTGGTGCGCTCGCGCCCGGTGGGCGTGACCACGACGAGCTCGGCGTACGAGCGGCGGACAATGTCGGGGACGTGATGACTCATGGTGGCGCATCCGTTTCGGATTCAACGCCCGTCCTCTACGCTGAATCCGAAACGGATGCAGCGCCGATGACGTTTCGTGACATTCGGTCCAACGACGACGTCAGGGACGCGATCCCGGATCGATTCTGTCCGCTTCGAGATCCCATGCCGTCGCCATGGGGCTAGGATTCGACCTCACGACCGAACGGGTGTTCAGTAGGAGGGTGGGAATGGAGATCTTCAAGTCGACGCGGCGGTGGGCCACGTCCGAGGACCGCGAGATGCGAAGGGCGCTCGCCACCGCGGTGATCCTGGCGAGTCCAGCAGCCGTGGCACGCGTCTACGAAGCGCTCGAGCAGTGCCCCATCGTCACCGCTGCCGTCGCAGACGGGCTGCTCACCATCCCCGCGGCGGGTCCTCATCCAAGGCGACCGTGAGACTCTCGACCATGAGTCGGAACTCGCGTCCGACCTTGGCAGTCATCTCCGCGTGGGTCCGTCGGTAGAACTTGCTCCGACATCCACCGAGTCCCCCCATCGCGTCGCACGCCACCTGGGATGGGTGCTCGTCCGTGGTGATGGGACCCCAACCACCGTCCCGTAGCGTGGATCTGTGGGAGCACTGCTCCATCTCCACCCGGACCGCGCCGGGCTTCACGTCGATGCGGAAGACACAGCGGATGTACCCTTGAGTCCGCACGGTCCAGTTCGGCGACGTGGGCTCGAAGGGAATGACGACCTTCCCCATCAGCAGCGTGTTGGGCCGCTCGACCTCAAGGGCCGAATCGGACGCGACGAAGGCCTTCACCATCCACTCCCGGGTGCGGTTGTAGAGGGCCTCATCGGATCGACCGGGCTTGTAGATGGCGCGGTCGCTGGACCAGGACCCAGCCATCGCAGCGGAAAGAAGCCAACCCCACAGCATGCTCAACCCCCCAGCTTGGCCAGTCTCTTCGCGATGCCCAGCACGTCGGCCGCGGCGTCGTCGCTCAACCCACCTACCACCTCG
Organism: bacterium; assembly: GCA_030424555.1. Classification (GTDB taxonomy): domain Bacteria; phylum Myxococcota_A; class UBA796; order UBA796; genus JAUHWK01. The sequence goes on from JAUHWK010000001.1 coordinate 18,609, forward strand.
GCGAACTCCGCCAGGGCGTGAGCCTGCGCTTCCGTCAGGTCGACCTCTCCATCTGGACGTGGGTCGCGCGCCACGATGTCGATCTCGACGCCGAGCGCTCGACCCCACCGGACGAGGTCCGGGTAGGACGGATCCCGCTGACCTCGCTCCCAGCGCGAAATGGTCATCGACACCACGCCCAGCTCCGCACCGAGCTGGCGCGTCGTGAGACCCAGCTCCTCCCTCGCCTGCCTGAGGTGATCGCGGATGCGTTCCATCGGGCGCAAGTATCTTGGTGCATCCGCATTGGATTTGCAGCCGATTTGGCTGCGCGGTAGCGTGCATCCGTGGAGGATGCAGTGTCTACCCGAATCGGCCAGTTGCTTCGAAAGCTCAGGGGTGATCGCTCCCCCAGCGACATCGCCGACGAACTCGGTGTCCACCGGAACAGCGTGACTCGATGGGAGTCGGGCACTCGAGTTCCTTCGTTCGATACCCTCCGAAGCCTCCTCGACCTGCTGGGCGCGTCGGACGACGAGCGGCTCGAACTGCTGAAGCCCGCCGGCATCGCCGATCACGACGGCACCGAGGAGGCGGCATGAAGTACGGCATGAAAAGCGGCATGAGGTGCGACTGGATTCGGCGCATCGGCCACGCCAGCCGCTACGGTCCGAACTTGGTTCGCATCGGCACGTCCGACGGAGACGGGAACGTCGTTGCATGGTGCTTGGTGGTCGGCACGCCGGACCATCCACTGGCGGTCCGCGTCGCCGCTGCCCGGCGTGACGCGTTGTGGATGCGACCAGGTGGGAGCGCCGTCCCGGAACTCCCGGTCGACATCTTCGTCAAGCAGCCTGGCCAGCCTCTCCATGGGTTCGGCCAGCTGGTAGGCATCTCCTTCGACCCCACGGTCGCGACCCCGACGCGCGGAATCCTCGAGGCCGAGCCCGACGACCGCGAGGTCATTGGCGAACGCTGGGACGCCATCCAGCGTGGCGCGAGCTTCCTGCTCAAGGAGATCGTGCTGCCGGCGAGGCCGGCCCAGACCGCATCGTTCGAAGAGGTTGATCGCTGGGTCCACGATGCGGCCCTCGTCCGCGACCTCCAGGGGGCGATCGTCTACTCGGGCCGTGCGAGCAGCCTCTCCCAGAGGCCGTCGTGATCGACCTGCAGGTCGACGTACGGGACGAGGTCCCCGCCTGGACCCTCGATCCAATCGAGCGCCAGGGCCGTCGTCACACGGCGTGCGTGGGCGTGGGCGTGGCCGCGATCCCACTCCGCCTTCACGGCCTCCTCCCGCTTCATGTTGCTGTTGGAATGCCAGATGGCCTTCGTGGTGGCGTACCGCGTCGCGACTTGGACCAGCAGCGTGGCCAGCGCTGGCACCGTGCTGATGCCCTGGGCGAAGGACTGACGCGTCGTCTCCGCTTGGATCGCTGCCATGTCCGCCGCGGTGAACGTGACACGGAGGACCTCCGACCCCTCCACCAGTTCGCGCTTCGCCACGTAGAACGGATCGTTCGCATCGTACCCGGACATGCCAGCACCTCCCAAGGTCGCCGCGATCGGTACCACAGGAGGGCCCGTGCTCTGGCTGCGTGAGCTCCTCGCCGAGGCCCTGTGGTGGATCGCCGGACGCATCCAGCGCGTCTCCGACGTCGTCGGGGATGTCGCGTTGGGTGTCTCCGCCGCCGGCTGCCGGGTCGCCTTCGGACCACCGCCGCCCATCCCGTGCCCCTCGTGCGGCGCGACGGAGGAGGGCGGCTGCGATGGCTTCTGCGAGGAGCAGGTCTACCCGCGCCCGCTCCAGTTCCCGCCTCGCTGACATCCAGCACCTCCGCCCCCGTACTCGCTGGGGCCAACCGTGACCGCCACCCGGAGACGGACATGATCCCCCTCCTCGCCAGCCTCCTCCGAGAGGCCACCCAACGTGCCGGCGTGCGTCGCTACGGACTGCACCGGGTCTTCTCGGACCTCGGCCTCACGCACTCCTCCGAGGGCGCCATCAGCAACATGCTCAACGTCGGCCGAGGCCTCTCGATCGAGCACGTCGGCGCCATGCTGGAGCTGCTCGAGGACGACGACCCCGGCCGCCTCCACGTCCTCGGCGAGGCGTGCGCCAAGCTCGGGGGCGGTGTGTACCTCCGCCCCCGCCGAGGCCTGCGTGACGTCGGGGTGGAGGTCGGCGAGGCTACCGCCCGGTGCGGCCTGGCGGTCGCCGCGTTCGCCGGCGCCATCGCCGACGGGAATGTCACCAGCGCCGAGCGCGACGAGGTCGCCACCCAGGCACGCCTCCTGGTCGAGGAGCTGCAGGACGTGATCGCCGCAGCGGAACGGGACGCACACCAGCACCCGTCAGTGGGGTGACCTGATGGCCTCAGACCCAAAGACACACCTCGAGTGGGGGCTACGCGTCGCCGCAGCCAAGGGCATCACCGGCAGCGCTCGGGTGGTCCTGTGGGTGATGGCGCACCACGCGGGCGAGGACGGGATGGTGTGGTGCTCCAAGGCCACCGTCGCCGCCGAGTCTGGCCTCGGAACCACCGCGGTGAAGTCCGCCTGGAAGTCCATGGAGGATGCCGGGTGGATCGAGCGAGACACGCGGGCGGGCGACTCCGACCTGTTCCTCCTCGTGCCCGACGCGTGGCCCACTGTCCGGCCGAAGCGCAAGGCACAGGGGGGACGACGGACGCCCGGGGGTGGGTCGCCAGACGACCGGGTCGCGAGACGACCGGGTCGCGAGACGACCGGGTCGCCAGACGACCGGGGGTGGGTCGCCAGACGCCCGGGGGTGGGTCGCCAGACGACCGGGGGTGGGTCGCCAGACGACCCCGAACCAACCATGAACCAGCCATTGAACCAACCATGGAACACACACAGCCATGGCGGCGCGCCCGATCTGCGTCCGACCACCGGACCCCGGGCTGTGTGTGTGCCACCCACCGGCCTGTCTGATGAGCAGCTCCACCGCCTCGTCGACGGATGCCTGCGGGCGGTCGAGGGCGAGCGGCCAGCCACCCGGCGGGCCCATGCGGTCGACGTCGTCAGGGCCCTGTGGGCCGACCGAGGTCCGGACGAGCTCGACGCGTTCCTCGAGGACGTCGACCTGGTCGCACGAGCGTGCCGGGAGTGCCCCGACCGGACCTTCGCCCGGCTGGTGCGTGGTGAGGGCTGGGCGGAGAAGGCGAACAACAGCCGGCGGCTGAGCACCGTGCTGGACCCACGGGCCTGGGGCGCCCGCTTGCTCGTGGCCCGGGAGTGGTCACCGGCCGCCGAAGCGGCACCAGACCCCGGAGACCACGTGGCGGCGGAGCTCGCCAGGATGCAAGCGCGGGGCGTGGCGGTCCGTCCGCTGGGTGGCGTGTCCGGGCCCATGCTCGACGACGATCCGGTCGTCCACGAGCGCCTCCTCTTCCGGGCGACGTTCGCCGGCGGCGGGGACTGGTCGGCCTGGGCGCGTCGCGTGGCCAGTGGACAGGTGGGGCCCTCGTTGCCGACGCTGCCCGCAGAGGACCCCGTGGAGTTCGCGCTCGCCGAGCGGTGGATCGAGGCCCCGTCGAGGGTGCTGGAGGCGGAAGCCCGGGCGCTGCTCGGCCGTCTGTCCCCCGGTGGCGTGCCCTACGCGCCTGGTGCGCCGTGGGACGGCGATGGCGTGGCGCTGCACGATGAGCAGGCCGAGCACGATCGCCGGTGGCTGGTCGTCCAGGTGATCGGCGGAGCGGACGAGGTCCGTCGGCGATGGAGGCCGCACGCTCACGAGCTGCTCGCCGTCACCATCCGGCACGCCCACGAGCACCTCGCCGAGCTCGGCGACCGACACGGCGTCGACTGGCGCGCAGACCCGGCCGGCCTCGCGGCTTGCGAAGGCTGGACCCCAGAACCCCAACTCAAGGTGGTGAGCGGATGATCGTCCTCGGCGTGGACCCCAGCAAGGGTCGTCTCGGTTGGTGCGTGGCAAGGCACGGGAAGGTGCTGGACCTGGGCGACGCCGTGCCCAACGGCACGTGGGAGTGGAGCCGGTACCGCACGCTGGCGCACGAGCTCCACAGCATCGCACTCAAGCACGCGTCGATCTACCGGACCGACCTGTACCGGCTGGCGATCGAGCGGACGCCCATGCACCACGGCGGCGTCCGAGGGAAGGGCGACCCCCGGATCATCGTGCGGGCGGTGTCGGAGCTGGTCGGAGCCCTGACGGTGTCCATGACGCCAGCCGGCCCCTCCGGCCTCCTGACCTACCCCTGGGTGGTCGAGCCCAACGAGTGGCGCAGCTGGTACGGGATCCGGAGCGGTCGGCGCGGCAACCTCAAGGCCTGGGCCTGCCGCACGGCGGCCAGCCTCGCGCCCGAGCATCGCGCCAAGCTGATGAAGCACGACGACGTGGCCGAGGCCGTGCTCATCGCCGCGGGCGCGTCCATGCGTCCGATGGAGGGCCCGGCGGGTCCGTCGCGCCAGACGGCGTCGGTGATGCGCACCTGGGATGGCGGCTGAACCAGTGGACCCGGGCCGGCGCTACGCCGCTGACCAGGGCATGAGCAGCTGGCTCGCGGCGGGCCGAGGGCTGGCGGCTGGAGATCGGACAGGATCTGCAGCCTGTGCGCGTCGTCGGCGGCGTGGGGTCGGCCAGGAGATCGGCTCGCCGAGCTCGTCCACCAGGTGCAGGCGCATGGCCACGCGGTGGCCCTCCCCGCCGACCGGACCCCGGAACAGGTCGTCACCCGCCAGAGGCAGGACCCACCGCTCGTCGACGGTACGCCAGGGGTGATCGTCGGGCAGGACATCGCGCACCACGGAGAACCACCGCTGTGCCGTGGACGTCGGGGTGCCCCACGCGGCCGCCATGCGCTTGCAGCTCGGGATCCAGTAGAAGGCCGACGCCATGCCCGCGAACGAGCAGAGCACCCCCTCTGGCCACGCGCGGGCACGGGTGGACGCGAGCAGGCGCGCGAGGACGTCCTCGAACAAGCCACGCCACTGCAGGTCGGGGAGGTCTGCGGCGACCTCGAGGCGCTGTCGCGCGGACCTGAGCCGGTCCGAGAGCGTGGAGGTGGGGCAGCCCAGACGCTCGCCGATGCTCTCCAGCGTCCCACCCGACAGCGCTGCCTGGACTGCCTCGGCGTCCCGACGGTACACGCGGCCGAGGAGGTCCTCGACCTGGTCGACGGCCACAGCTGACGCCGCCTCGTCGGGGCCGCTCATCCACTCGACGACGTCGTCGGTGCTCAGCCAGGCCGTGGGGTCGCGGTCCCCGAACACCACGGAGAACGGCGCAGCCCCGCCACGGGGTCCAGCCTCGGCACGGTCGGCCGGCTCGAGGCCGTACAGCCGGTCGATGACGTCGGCCGGCAGGGCGGAGACCTCGGCGGCGGACATGCGTCGGAGGTCGTCGGTCGTGAGGTGCTCGTGTGGCATCGGTCCCCCTGAACGGGCGTCCCATCGTGCGGTCTGAACACGTCCCCCGCACCTCGGGTAACCTCCTACAGGACCAGCGCACCCACGCGAATCCACGCTTCGTCCCCCCACTCCATGGACTCGACCAAGCACACCAGGTCGTCGGAGCTGAGGTCGGGGTCTGACACCAGGACGACGTCGCCGGCCGCCAGGTCCGGGTAGCGGTCTTCGGTGATCTCGAGGTCGACCCTCAGCTTGGGCCCCTTCAGCCACAGCTGGTAGCGAGCGATGAAGTCGGCGGTGGCTTCGTCGTACACGTCGACGAGGTCGATCTCGGCCGATTGCGGCTTCACGCCGGCGGCGTGGAACGTGGCGTCGGTGGTGGCGCGGGTGACCACCTGGGTCAGGTCATCCTCCGCGGCGTCGTAGCCGTAGCGGACGCGCACGATCGCGGGGCGACCGGCACCGGTCAGCCGGTACGGACCGTCGCGCACGGCCGTGCCGTCGCCGAGCTCGAACCGGGCCACCGCATCCTGGGCGGTGGCGTCCCACTGGATGGGCACCAGGCGCAGGCCGTTGCCGACGTCGGCCCGCGCGACGGGCAGGGTGCCGAGCACGCGGTCCTGCAGCCAGGACATCACGTCGACCGGATCGTCGACGTACCCACTGAGCCGAACGCGGTTGAGGACAGCCAGCGACGCCTTGAGCGATGCGACGTCGTAGCGCACGCCAGACAGGGCCAGGAGCCGCGCGAGGACGTTGCCCAGGCCGCTTCCCCTCGTGTACGCGGTGTGCCAGCTGATGTAGTACTCGACCTCCTGCAGCGGCACCGTGCCAGACAGCCCCGCCAGCGACAGCACCACCACCTGCTGGCCTTGCTTGTCGACCCGATGCACCGCGTTGATGGGACCGTGGGAGTCGGGGTCGTGGTTGTCGCCGCGCCAGTGCAGGGTCACGCTCGGCTCGAAGCTTTCCTCGCACTTGCCCACGGACAACAGAAGCGTGGTGGCGTCACCACCGACCGCGGTCTCGTACAGCACAGGTGCTGGCGTCGTCGGCGCGCCGTCCAGGTACGGCTGTCCGAACACCGCGGGGTACGCCGTGCCTTCGATGTCCTGCTTCATGCGGTGCGTCAGTGCGCTGGGGTCGAGGAACTCCCACGTCCCCGTCGGATCGTCCGCCGACCAGACCGACACCAGGCTCGATGGGCCCGGCACCTTCCTGTCGGGCTCGTACTCGTAGGGCACCACCCGGAGGGCGATCACGGACCGGGCGTCGTCGACCTCCACGCCGTCGACGAACGCGCGCAGCAACACGCGTCCGGGCCACTGTGCGGAGCCGTCTTCCTCGGCCAGCCGGGCGATCGTGACGTCCGCGCCTGCCAGGTGGTGGCCGCGGATGGCGTCGAACGCGTCCACGTCCTCGGGCAGCACCAGGTCGAGGTTGAGGCCGCTGGACATCGACCGGCCCGAGGTGTCGAGCTTGTCCTCCCAGGTGTCGAGCTCGAGGCCCGACAGGACGCGGCCCGGAGCGTCGAGGACCTCGACGTCGCGCGACGTGAGGCACCAGCCACCCAGGCCGTCGATGTGCACGGCGAACAAGCGCGAGATCTCACACCTCCTCGGTGATGGTCACCGTGCCGATCCGCCACACCTCGCCGTCGGTCTCGTCGCCCTGGACGGACTCGAACCGCACCCGATCGTCGAGCCGGCCGTACACCAGCAGCGAGCGGCGGGTCACGAACGAGACCCCGGTAGAGCTGCCCGGGACGCCCGCGTCGGCGACGTAGACCACGGGCTTGTCCGGGCCGTCGCAGTAGCGGACGATCGCGTCGACCTCGGCAGGTGTGCCACCGCGGTGGACGGAGGGGTACGCCGAGGCGTGATCGTCCCAGGTGACGTCCTCGGGCTCGTGCTCACCGAGCCAGGCGTTGAGCGCATCGACGCCATCAGGCCACGCGAGGTCGACCGACCGACGGGGAGGGCCACGACGGACGGATCGTCGGGACCCATCGCGGGCGCGGCTGAGCTCCGTGTTGGCCTCGACCTGGACGACTCGACCCCACCCGTAGGACTCAGGGAAGGGGAGGAAGGCGCCCACCATCAGCACCCGGATCTGATGCTGGTCGCCCGGCGGACGCGGTGTGTCGGCGTCTGCCTGGTCGGGGACCTCGATCCACAGTTCGTCAGCCGTGACCCCACGGAGGGAGACGAGGACCAGGATGGCCGGCGGGTAGATCCGGGCATCGGAGGCGCTCGAGGTGGCCGCTGGCGTCTCGTCGGTGAGGAGCCGAAGCTGGACCGGGTCTGCATCGCCGCCCGGGGTGTGGGCGCTGTTGTGCGCGATGCGCACGCCCACGCGCTCGGCGTCGGACGCGCCGGTGCCCACCCGTGGGTGGTAGGTCCCGCCCACGAGCTCGTCGCGCTGGATCACGTCCCCGCTGCCTTGGGCGATCGCCCCCTTGGAGTGCTCGGCGACCGACAGCATCCCGCCGAGGGGACTGCCGCACGGGATCGGGGTGGCGCCCGAGGAGCCCACGTACAGGTTGAACTGCCCGACGTTGCCGTCCAGGTAGACGGCGAGGACCTCGCTGGGAAGCACGTCGCTGTCCCAGGTGACCTTGAACGCGTGGGTGTCGCCCCACCCGTTCGCACTCGGGTAGTCGCCTTCCTTCCACACCCGACGCGGCGACGGGTCCAGCGCCGCCTGCAGCGGGTAGTCGTACGACACGGGCAAGTGCCAGGCGTCGCCCTGCCGGGTGGTGCCGTTGCCATCCGCCCGGAGGTGGTGCTCCGGCGTGACCTCGACGGTGTGGACGGAGAACGGACGGCCGCCGTACCCGCCCTCGAGGGGGTCGGCGTCCATGAAGCGCGACATCGCCGACCCGACGTCCTCGCCGGAGTTGTCCACCGCCCACTGGATGAAGCCCCAGGTGACGCGCTGCCCGGTGGACCCACCGTTGTTGTCGACCTCGGTGTCGATGTCGATCGTGGTGTTCGTGCCCCCTCCGGTGAACGCCTTCTCCGCCGTGACGTACAGGGGCTGCGCCACCGGGCGGCCCGCGCTCGCCGAGTAGGTCGACGTCCTCGACCCATCGCCGGACCACAGGTGCACCTTGCAGACCTCGTCGCGGATGCCGATCACCATGTCGATCCAGGGCGTGGACACCACGCCCGGCGCGTAGGAGGACCCATCCCGCCACAGGTCGACCGTGGTCGTGGTGGACCCGTCGGACAAGATGAGCTGCGACCGGGTGACCTTGACCTGGACGCCGGGGTCTCCGGACGTGGCGAAGACCCCCACCACCACACCGCAAGCGAACGAGCTGGTGGGGTCGAGGACGTTGCCGCCATGGATGCGGAACCGCAGGTGGAGGTAGACGCCGCCGTTGTCGATGTCGATTTGATTGCCGGTGATCACCTCGGTCCACCGGCGCTGGCCCGAGCTCGCCGACGTCACCCGCAGGTACCCGCTGGCGTCCGACGCCGTGACGATGCCGGTGTCGGTCTCCGTCCATCCGTACGACGCGATGTCACCGAGTGCAGGCCACCGCTTCGGCGTCAGGACAGTGCCGAGCAGGTCGCCGCGGACCGAGCTGGGCAGCGGCGCCGGCGTGTACCCACCCCAACGCTCAAGGGCGACGCGACCCACCTCGTCGACCGTGCCGGTGAAGCCGGTGATTGCGTACAGCGCCGTCGGGCCGCCCCCGACCCAGGGTGCGATCACCATCCACTCAGGAGAGCCCGAGTAGAGGAGGGCGTACGCTCGGCGTCCCTCTGCGAACGTCAGGCCTCCATCGAACGACCACCGCACCCGCTCGTCGGCATCGAAGCTCCCGGTGCGGCTGATGTCGGACAGGTTCCGAGCGAACACGAACACCGTGCCGCCCTCGTCCCGACAGAGCGCACCGTCGTACGGGGTGGGGTCGGCGATCTGGCCGTCGAAGCCATGGGCCGGCACGGCGCCGGCGACGACGTCGGCGATGGTCTCGCCTGGTGCCATCCTCGCGATCTTGACGTAGCCGGCCGCCGAGGTGGCCTCGGCTGCCCCATCGAGGTGGCAGAACGCCACCAGGAACGCGTGACCGTCCGCGGTGATGTCGGGTCGGTAGTACCCGTCGGCGCTCGCCGTCGACGCGTGGTCGGTGGAGACCACACCCGCGTAGTGGAAGGTGTGCCCGCCGTCCTCGCTGTCCCACTGGACGCACGGGTACTTGTCGTTGCTGCGGCTGTTGTCCTTGTAGTTCCCCACGATGGTGACGTGGTCGTCGATGGCGGCCGCCCGGATCCTGTCGACGTCGAACCCGCTACCGTCCTCGACCAGGTCGTCGGAGACGTGGCCCAGCAAGAACCAGGTGGACCCGTCCTCGGTGAACGCCCCGGCGATCTGCCACGAGCGGGCGCCGGTGCTCGATCGGGTGTTCGACCACCAGTACACGTGCAGCCGATCTCGGACGACGACGACACACGCATGTCGGATGTCAGCGTCCGTGGTGGCGATCTCCGAGATGGGAGCGGACAGGCACGGCGTCGTGTGCGTCTCGGCCCCGTCGGCGTCGCGCAGGATGAGATCCCACCGGCCGCCGACCTGGGCCACGATCGCCAGCCGATCGCCCCACCGGACCGCGTCCAGACCCTTCACCTGCAGCGTCAGGTCCGTGGTCGCCCACTCCCAGCGCCCACACCGACGAGGGTCGTTCCAGCCCATCCAGGGCCCGTCCGGAGACGCGAGGTCCTCGGCAGCGCCGTGCGCCCACAGGAACCCTGCAGGCGTCCCAGGGTAGCCAGGCACAGGCATCGGCAGACCGCCTTGGACGGTTCGGACCAGCACGCCGTCGTCGTCCTCCTCCACGATGTCGGGCGTGCGTCGCAGTGCGCGGATCCCCATCACGCGATCGCCGTCGCCCGCGAGACGCACGGCCGCCCCTGCGTGCCGCCCAGCGCTCGACACGGCCTCCGACGAAGGCAGGGCCTCCGCGGTGATGGTCACGCCCTCGAGGGGCACCACGATGCCTCGGTTCGCTGCCACGTCATCGCCTCCGGTTGCGGTGGCCCGGCCGGCCGCCGGCGCGTCGCAGCGCACGACGGGTGGACGGAGAAGGGCGCTCGAGGGCCATGGCGGTGGTCGCCTCGATCGTCTCGCTGCCGACCTGGGCCACCACCACGATGGGCCCGGAGCCCACGCCCCGGCCTCGGTTGAGCTCGTCGAGACCTTCCCGGCCGAGCTGGGCCATGCCCTCGGCGGAGACCACGCCCTCGCCACGACGAGCCGTGATCGACACTTCGTCGGGGGCCGTGCCCCCGCCACCGATGAGGCCGCCGACGTGGAAGCTCGGTGGCTTCTGCGCTGCGATCAGCCCGACCTGCACGGCGGCCATGGCGCCGGTGAGCCCCGCCACCACGAAGGACGCCGGAGGGGGCAGGTTGCCCAGGGCCTGGGTGATGCTGAGCGCGGTGTTGATCGCGGCCTGGGCCAAGGCCGTCGCCTGCTGGATCCGGAACGCCGCCAGCATGGCCTTCTTCTGTTTCTCGGTCATCCGCTCCTGCGACGTGACGTTGGCACCCGACACCTGCAGGATGAGATCGGAGATCGCCCCGCCGAAGTCCACCGCGGCCTGGCCCACCGCGGCAGCACCCTCGACGGCCTTCTGTCGCCGGTCCTGCTCCACCTGGGCGACGTGTTCACGGTACGCGTCGAGCTCCTGCTCGCGCTCGCCCTGCAGCAACGTCGCCGCGAGGCGCGCCTCTTCGTACTCACCGGAGACCAGACCCAGCTCCCGGATCCGCTGCAGGCGCTTGTCGTACCTCGCGTTGATCGCCTCCTCGCCCTCCAGCTGCGCCATCTGGAGGCTCTCGATCGTCGACTGCAACTCGACGTACGCATCGTAGGCATCTGCCACGGCGCTGAGGTCGCCGAGCATCTTTCCGAGGGTGTCAGCAGCGGGGGAGGAGGACTCGGACCCCGCGGCTGGGCCGGACGACCTGGTGGATCCCGGCGCTGAACCGCCGCTGAACGCGGCCTCTCTCGACGCGCCGTAGCTATCGAGAGCCTCCTTTGCCTTCCTGATCTCGTCAGCGATCTTGGAGGTGTCGATGCTGGCAAGCTCCTCGAACGCGCCGGATGCTTCCCATCCACCTTCTGCCAACGCCAGCGCCGCGCCGCCCACGTCGCCGGCCGCCAGCTTCGCCATGGCCACCACGATGTCGTCACCAGCGTTGGCCATCTCCCGAAACGCTGCGACGACGGGCGGACCCACGATCTCGACGGTCTTCGCCAGCGCGATCACCTCCATGGAGATCGCCTCCACCGCGCCAGCGAATCCATCCCCGTGGCCTGCAGCGGTGAGCAGCGCGTCACCGAGCTTGGAAGTCGCGACGGTGAGCTGCGATTGCGCCGCCTCCCACCTGGCCGCAGCCTCGGCGGCCGCCGGTCCCACATTGAGGCCGAGCTCGCGCACCAGGGCGACGTGCTCCGACAGACGACGATCGCCAAGCACGGTCATCAGCTTCTGGCCGTCGTCGCTCATCAGCTGCTGGGCGTACGCGACCTGCTTGCCGCCGTCCTCCATCTGCTGGAGCTTCTCGATGGTCTCGACGAAGACGTCGTTCACGTCACGCAGCGTGCCGTCGCCACGGTCGACGGCAATGCCGAGGTCTCGGAACGCCTCCTCGGCCGCGCCGCCGCCGTTAGCGAAGTCGAACATCTTCTCGGCGAAGTCCCGAACGGAGTCGGCCGCGTCCTTGAACTCGACGTCGGTCCCTTGCGTGGCGAGCTGCAGGGCAGCCATCGTCTCCGCTGCGATCTTGGTCTCGCGGGACGCCTTCAGGATCTCCACGCGGGCGTCGTAGGCATCGCCGGCGAGGTCGTACAGACCCGCCGCCAGCAGGCCGGTGGCGGCGGCCGCGGCCGTGACGGCGACCACTGCACCGCCAATGACCGCCGTCATCCCCCCGGCACCCATGGCCAACGACACCTCATCGGACGCGTCGGCGACCTGGCCTAGGGCCGGGTGGATCTCGTCGAGCGCACCCCGCAGGCGGTTCTTCCAAGCGTTGGATGCCTGCTCGACTGCCTTGGTCTGCTCTCGAAGGACCTTGCGCTGGTCGTCCTCCTGTTGGCGCCACGCTCGCCGGAACTCGGCGGTCATCTTCCGGGCTTCCTTCTTGGTCAGCCCGGGGATGCCCTCCAGCTCCTTCTTGAACTCGTTGAGCTTGGCGCGAAGCTCGATGTCGACAGCGCGGGCCATCAGGGCACGCGCCGCATTTCGTCGGTGACGACGTCGCCGAACCGCTCGGCCGCCTTGTCCGCGACCTCGAGCATCGGGTGGCGGATGAGGTTCTGGTACGCCGGCCCCGTGTGGCGGGAGCTGATGTAGTAGACGTAGCCCCCGGTGTTCCGGTTCCCGAGGTGGGCGTGCACAGCATCCGGGCCGATCTCGACCGAGGAGTACAGGTCTCGCTTCGAGCGGCCCGACTTCACGGGCCACTCGTCCACGGCTTCGCGGAACACGCGGTCGGTCTCCTCCTCGAGCACCGAGAACACGCCACCGGTGGCGCGCTCGATCGCCTGTCGGACGAACCCGCTCAGGTCATCCGACAGCACCGCGTCCTGCCCGATGCGGAGCTCAGCCACCGCGCACCCCCTTCTTCTTGTTGGTTCTGGCCATGAGGGCGCGGAGGGCCGCCTGTCCCCCGGACGTGGACTTGGTTTCCGCTGGGTTCATCCGGACCTTCCACCACGCCACGAGCTCGTGGCGGGTGTCGGGGTCGAGGGCGGCGAACCCGCCGAGGCCGAGGCCGAACGTCGCCTCGAGGTCGAGGACGACGAACCTCAGTCCGCCTCGGCGGGATCGGAGAAATCCTCCGCCGCCTTCACGTTCGAGCCGTCGATGAACTCCTCCTGCAGCAGGTGGAGCGCAGGGGCGGCAGCCTCGACGATCTGCAGCGGCGTGAACCCTTGCTTGAGCAGGGCATCGCTGCATGCGACGCCGAACTTCGCGGCGTTGTAGGAGTGCTGCTGCAGGCTCACCTTGGGCCTTCCGGTGAGGGGCTTGCGCCAGCACGCGACGAGGGCCGCGGCACTGGTGCGCAGGTGCGAGGTCTGCTCGCCGAGCGACAAGATCTCGAACGCGGAGGTGGGCGAGCCCAGGGGCCCGAGCTCGATCTCCTGGTCGCCGAGCGTGGTGGTGATCTTCGCCATGGCGGTCAGCCCTCCGTGATGCTGAGGTCGCCACCGATGTCACCGTAGATGGTGCCGGTGATGGCGAACTGGTCGGGGTCGCCCTCGGAGAAGTCCAGTCCGAGGTGGACGTCCTCGAAGATGAGCTGATGGTCGGACCCGTCGCCCAGGTCGGTGCCCTCGAGGTCGAACTGGACGTCGAAGGTCGTCACGTCGCCGATGGCCGTGCTCGTCGACACGCGGGCCGCGAAGGCGCCGGTGCCGTGGATCATGTCGGCGAGCGTGCCGGTGGTCGCCTCGCTGAACTCTCCCACCTTCGCGGAGAAGGACAGCGTCGGGTACTGGCGGCCGGTCTTCCGCAGCGAGCTCAGCGCACCGCGGGTCTCGTACGCGGTGTGGGCTCGAAGGTCCGGCACCAGGCCCTGAACGCCGAGGTCGCCGTTGTCCCAGCGGACCTCGAGCTCGAGCGGCGTGCCCGTCCCGTCCTTGATGGTGATCGTCCCACTGTCGAACTGGTTCTTCACCGCGCCGCTGAGCGCCATGGTGCCTCCTGTGGCTCACACCCTGCGGAGGCGTCCGGCTGCCTGCCCACGTCGTCACTACGTGACGTCGAGCCCATCCTCGTCCCGCCGGAGGCGGCGCAGGACCACGCGGAACTTCACCGAGATGGGTGAACCTGGGTCCAGCACACGCGCCCGCACCACGGGGCGCGGCATGCCCGCTGCAGCTCGTGCGGTGCTGGCAATCCGCCGAACGAGGGTCTCTTCAGCCAACGGCATTCGACTGACCGTCGCCGACATGCCCGTGCCGTCGATGACGTCCTCGTCGGTCCCCATCGGCCCCACCACCTCGACGTGCCCCACCCGCGAGGCGTCGTTCTCCGGCGCGAAGTCGAACGTGGCCCGGGCGACGATGGACTCGTTCGCGGTCGATGCGCCAACCTCGGACGTCGTCGTCAGCGCACCGGCCGCCACCGTCCCGAGGCAGCGGCCGACGTAGGACTTGTTGAAGACGCCGTTGCCGGGTCGCCGACCCACCACCACGAAGGGCCAGTCGGTCTCCGTGCCGTCGTACCACCCCAGCGCGAGGAAGCCGATGAGGCTTGCCGACGGGCGGTCGATCTCGAGGTACGCCTCGCAGCGCCCCTCCTCGTCGAACACCCGCTGGATGTCGGGCAGCTCACCGAGGTCCCACGCGATGATGCCGTCGCCGGTGCCGCCCTCAAGGTCGAGCTGGAACGACCACCCGGCCCCCGGGTCGGTCAGCGTGAGGGGCGCGGACGAACCGGAGGTCGTCAGCTCGGTGGCGTTGTCGAACCACTCGAACGGCGCGACGAGGAGCGGAATGTCGGAGAGGACAGATCCATCGATGGAGATCTCCCCGTACACGACCCCGTTGGCCTGGACGGTGTCAGGGTCCCCCTCGGTGATGTCGAGGACCAGGTGTACGTTGCGCATGAGCAGGATGTGGTCGCGGCCGAGGGCGCCGGGGATCCGCAGCTCGACGTCGAACGTCGTCACGTCTCCGAAGTCGGACGAGGTGGACACACGGGACGCGTACGGCGCGTTGCCGAACACCAGGTCGAGAAGCTCGCCAGGGGTGCCGCCGCCGGTGAACTGCGCGAACATCGCGGAGAACGACAGCGTTGGGTACAGCGGGGTCGTCTGCCGCAGCGACACCAGCGCCCCGCGGGCCTCATACGCGGCGTGGTTGCGCCGGTTTGGAGCCATGGACTGGATCGCGAAGTCTCCGCGGTCGAACCGGACCTGCACCTGCAGGGGCGTGCCCGACCCGTCGCTCACCGTGATGGTCGCCTGGTCGAACTGCGTCTTGACGTAGGGATCTTGGGCCATCAGTCGTCTCGCGTTGCCAGGGTGATGCGGGTTCGAAGGTCGATCATCACCGAGGCAGCGGCGGCGGTGCCCCCGTCCTCGGCAGCGATGACACCGCGGTAGATCCGCGACAGCACCAGGCCGCTGCAGCGCGTGCCTGCGAGGTCCACCTCGCTCAGCTTGTCGAGGACCTCGGGCTCGGCGTTGGTCGCGGCGTCCGTGTCGCTGACGACCGCGTCGACGCGAAGGTTCCACAGAAACCGGATCCGGACGAGCTGCTCAGCGTACATCGCCCCGACCCCACGCCGATGCGACCGCTTGGGGTCGAGCGTGGTGTCGAGATCGCGCAGGGCCACCGCGTACGCGAGGTGCCGGATGTACCGAGGGTCGCGGTGCATCAGCTCTGGCGGGGACGGGGACTCCTGGGCCTGGACGCCGGACTCGGCGAATGCCTGCAGGGCCTCGCCGACCTTGTCCGCGATCCGCTTGCGCAACAGCACGAGCTGCGTGTCGGCCACCGGTCACCCCCGCCCACGGAGCCAGGTCACGCCCGGGGTCGCGGCCTTTCGGGCGTCTCCGACCTCGCCGGTGACGTAGGTGAGGGTGAGCCGGACCCGGCCCCACGCCTGCTCGAACTCCTTCCGCTTCTGCTGCGCCAGGTCCATCGTGACGGCCGCGGGCTGGGTCGAGATGTTCTCGAGCACCATGGCCAGGGCCAGGGCCAGGGTGCACTCCCGCAGCGCGTAGGCCGAGGTCGACAGCCACGGCCTACGGCCTGCCTCGATGAGCCGCAGCTGGATGGTGAGCCAGGCCTCGTCGATGGCGTCGTCGAGGTTGGGGGTGGCCACACGGCTGGTCGCAGACCCGTCCAGGCTCGACATCGCTCGCGTCAGGTCCGCCTTGCCGATCGGGCACGCCAGCACGTAGCGGCAGACGATGGCGTCCCGTTCGATCTGCAACGTCTCTGAGCCGAACACGAACGACCACCGCTCCCGGTAGCCGTCGCCCAGGTCCATGGTGGCGGTGGGCAGGGCCGGGGACTCGAGGACAGAGCCGTCGACCGTGCACGCGCCGCTGGCGACCGTGGAGCCGACGGAGTTGACCAGAGCGTACGTCCCGGAGTCCGCCGTGGCGGGCTCGCCATCGGCGTCGACCAGGTCGAGGTACGCCTTGTCGGGCGAGGCCTCCGTCGACAGCAGCGACGGCAGCTCCGCCCGAGGCCGGTAGTTGGGCAGCGGGCGGGCCATCTCAGCTCCGGACGTCGATGCCCGCCGCCCGGACGGTGACGGTGCCGGCGCTCGGGTCGTTGTCCGAACCACCGCTGAACACCAGCTTGAGCGACGTCGTCTCCGAGCCGGCCTGCACCGGGTCGCCGTACGTGATCGCCACGTTGCCCTCGACGAACTGCCCGCCCGTCTCAAGGGCGGCGGAGTAGTCCTTCGAGTTTCCACCGATGTGGTAGCCGACGACCGTCTTGTCGGTGGGCTGGGTGATCTCGGCGATGGCCGCGACGATGCCGGCGGCATCCAGCGTGCCGGTGACCTGGTCGCCGACGATGATGGTCGCCGTGCCAGAGTCGTCCAGGCACAGCGCCACGGCGCGCACCTTGTCGGCGTCGTTGGTCG
>JAUHWK010000225.1 GCA_030424555.1 bacterium
TCGGACGTTGAGGTGCCGGAGGGGTTCGTGGTGCGGATGGAGGCCACGCCCACCGACTTCTGGGGCCAGCCGTGGCCGAGCGATGCGCGGCGCAAGGCGGACGGTCACCTCGACCTGGCCGGCTTTCCGCTGCGCGAGGAGAACGCCAGCCGGTTCGTCGCGGCGGTGGAGGAGCTGGTCGTCGGCCACAGCGTCACGCCGGCCGTGTTCTTCGGACTGTCCGAACCGATCGATCCCGGCAGCCTCCCCACCCCCGAGGCGACCGAGCAAGCCGGCGCGTCGCTGTCCCTGAGGCCGCTGGTGGACGGGGTGTGCGGCGAGCCGGTGCGCCTGGTCGTGGAGGCGGTGCCCATGGATCCCTACGTCGCCTCCCCGGTGGTGCGGGCCCGGGTGCCGGCGGACCGGCCGCTGCGGCCTGGCACGGTCCACGTCCTCGTGGTGCGGCCTGGGATCGTGTCGTCGGAGGGGGCGCCGATGGCGCGGTCGCGGGCGGTGACGGACGCGCTGGCGGAAGGGACCGGGCCCGCTGCGGCGGGGATCGAGGCGCTGCGGTCGTGCGTGGGAGAGGACCTCGACGACGTCCTGGCCTTCACCGTGTTCACCACCCACGACGCGCCGGCGGAGCTGCGACGGCTGGCGGAGGCGGTCGCTGGACTGGACCTTCCGAGCGTGGAGCCGCTGTCCTGGGTGGGCCAGGACCACCTGACGCACGACCGGTACGAGACCACGGTTCGGGTGCCGATCTTTCAGGAGGGCACCTCGCCGTACACCACCGAAGGGGGGGCGATCCGAGGGCTGGACACGGCGGTTCCAGCCCCCGTGGGGTGGGAGGACGTGCCCCTGCGGGTGGCGCTTCCCTACACCGGCGACCTCGACGACCGGCCGGTGTTCGCGATGCAGGGGACGGGGGCGGGGGCCTGGTCGTTCTCGGCGGCGCCGCCCGTGGTTGGGCTGGTCCACGAGGGCCGCACGGCGATCAGCTTCCCGGCGCAGTTTCATGCCGGACGGGAGGTGGAGTCCAACACGGCGCTCGGGACCTACAACATCGCCAACCCGTGGTCGATCCGGAACACGATGCGCCAGCAGGCGGTGGAGACGCTGTGGATGCTGCGCATCGTGCAGGAGTCGCTCGCGGACGACCCGGTGCTCGCCCACCTCGACCTGGCCACGTGGGACTACTACGGCCACAGCCAGGGCACGCAGGCGGGGGCGATGCTTCCGCTGGTCGCGCCGGAGATCGAGCGGTACGCGTTCAACGGGATCGCGTCGAGCATCGAGAACACGGCGTTGAACCGCAAGGACCCGCTCGATTTTCGGCTGATCGCTGAGGGCGTCGCAGGCACGCCGCTCGACGCCGGGCATCCGTTCCTGCAGCTGTTGACCCTGGTGGGTGAGCCCGCGGATCCGGGCGCCTACGTCCGCGGATGGACCGAGGACCCCGCGCGCACGGGCGGGGTGGACGTGCTCGTGATCAACGGGGAGGCCGATCCCACCACGTCGCCGGACGGGATGTCGGCGGTCGCGGCCGGTGGCGGGCTCGTGCTCGTGCGAAGGGCGGCCGACGGGCTGCCCGCGTTCGCCTCGCCGATCTCCCCGGAGCAGGTGCTGCCCATCACCGGGACCCACACCGTGGACGGCGTGGACCGCACCCTGGTCGCCTGGCACGATCCGGAGGGCGGACACCACGCCGTCGTCCACCAAGCGGCCGCGCGGGAGGCCCTCGAGACCTTCTTTGCGTCGCCCTCGGGAGACGCGGCCACGGTCGACGTGCCCTGATCGCCGCTGGACCGGATACCGGGCGGGACTGGGAGGCTCCATGGCCCAAGGGCGCATCGTGGGCGGCGTGATCGCGCCCCACCCACCTCACCTCGTGTACGCCGACAACCCCCCGCAGAACGAGCCCCGCAGCGAAGGCGGCTGGGAGATGCTGCGGTGGGGGTACGAGCGCTTGCGTCGGGATCTGGCGGCGATCGAGCACGACGTGCTGATCGTCCTGTCGCCCCACTGGCAGACCTACGTGGGCTGGCACGTGCTGGCGGGGCCCCACTTCTCCGGCAAGAGCGTCGACCCCATCTTCCCGCACCTGTTCCGCTACACCTACGACCTCGAGGTCGACACCGCGCTGGCCGAGGCGATCGAGTCGGAGGCCCGTGGGGCCGGGCTGGTCACCGAGCGGATGACCAACCCCGACTTCCGGGTGGACTACGGCACGATCGTCAGCTGCCACCTGGTCGACCCGGCCTGGTCCCGCCCGATCGTGTCGATCAGCTCGTGCCGCGCCACGGCCTACTACACGGTCGAGGTGATGCAGGAGCAGGCCCGCATCCTCGGCGAGGCCACCCGTCGGGCCGTGGAGGCCAGCGGCAAGCGGGCGGTGTTGTTGGCGTCCAACAGCCTCAGCCACCGCCACTTCACCGACGAGGGGGAGCTGCCCGAGGACATGAGTCGCGAGCACATCACCAACCACGGGCAGCACCTGTGGGACGTGAAGATCGTCGAGATGCTCCGCGCGGGGCGTACCCAGGAGGTCGTCGACCTGATGCCGGAGTTCACCCGCCAGGCCATCGCCGAGACCGACGCCGGATCGCTCACCTGGATGCTCAGCGCGCTCGGCTGTCCCGACGCCCCCGGGGAGCTGTACGCGTACGGCACCGTGATCGGCACCGGCAACGCCGTGATGGGCTGGTTGCGTGAGGAGGGATGGCCCGCATGAACGCCTCGACCCCCGATCTGCCGCTCGCCCTGATCGTCCCGGGGCTCCCGCACCCGCTGCTCGCCCCCGACAGCAACGCCCACCGCCGCGCGCTGCGCGACGGGTTCGAGGCCGCCGCCGCGCGAATCGCCGCGGTCCAGCCCGATGTGCTGCTGGTCTACAGCACGATGTGGCCCAGCATCCTCGGCCACCAGGTGATCACCAACCCCTGGCCCACCTGGCGTCACGTCGACGAGCTGTTCCACGAGCTCGGCACCATCGCGTACCGCTTCCCCACCGATCCCGCGCTCGGCACCGCGTGGGTCGAGGCGGGGCACGCCCGTGGGCTCGCGATGCACGGGGTCGACCACGACGCGTTCCCGATCGACACGGGCACCGTGGTCGCGCTGGAGCTGCTCGATCCCGAGCACCGCATCCCCGCCGTGATCTGCTCCAGCAACGTCTACGCCGATCGCGGGGAGACCCTGGTCGTGGCCAAGGCGGCCCGCGATGCGCTCGCCGCGTCGGGCAAGCGGGCGGTGGCCATCGTCGTCACCACCCTCAGCAACCGCCTGTTCACCGACCACGTCGCCCCCGAGGACGACCGGATCCACTCCCCCAAGGACGACGAGTGGAACCGCAAGCTGCTCGAGATGCTCGACGACGGACGGCTCGAGGACGTGGCCCAGCTGTCGCGGACCATCCAGGATCAGCTCCGGGTGAAGAAGGTCGTGAACTTCAAGCCGATGTGGTTCCTGTCGGCCCTGATGGGGGCCCACAACCACTACGACGGGACCGTCCACGCCTACGCGCCGGTGGTGGGCACGGGCTGTGCCGTGGTGTCCCTGTCGCCTTCGGCGGATGGGACCGGGGATCGTGAGTTCGATGAGGAGGACGTCGAGGTGTGGACGGGCAACCGCGAGGTGCTCGATCCCGCGCCCGAGGCCGACGAGCCTGCCGTGCCGGCAGCGCCTGCACCGCCCAAGGTCGACCGCGCGGGACGGGTCCACGCCTCCGAGTCCGCCGCCCCCAAGCCGGTGGGGGCGTACCCCCACGCGCGCCGGGTGGGCGACTTCGTGTTCGTGAGTGGGATGGGGCCCCGTCAGCCGGGCACCGACGCGATCCCCGGCGGCCCGATCCGCGACGCAGCGGGCACGCCGCTGGACTACGACGCGGCCGCCCAGACCGAGGCGGTCATCGCCAACATCCGGCGCGTGCTGGAGCAGGCGGGGGCCTCCCTGGACGACGTGGTCGACTGCCAGTGCTTCCTGGTCGACATGGACCGCGACTTCCAAGCGTTCAATGCGGTGTACGCCAAGCACTTTGCCGCGATTGGCCCCACCCGCACCACCGTCGCCGTGCGCGCGCTGCCCACCCCGATCGCCGTCGAGTTCAAGGTGATCGCGCACTGTCCCGTGGGCCGGCAGGGGTGAGCCGCATCCTGGACATCTCGCCGCGGGTTCACCCGGGGATCGGGGTCTGGCCTGGCGACGTCGCCTACCGACGGGACGACACGGTCGCCTTCGCCGACGGCGGCAACCTCGACCTGTCCAGCATCACCACCACCCTGCACGTGGGCGCCCACGCGGATGCCCCGCGGCACTACCACCCCGACGGCGTGGGCATCGACGCCCGGCCGCTCGATCGGTACCTCGGGCCCTGCCAGGTGATCCGGGTCGACGTCGCCCGCGGGGCCCGCATCCAGCCGCAGGACCTTCCGGGTCCGATCACGGCCCCCCGGGTGCTGCTCGCGACCGGGACCTTCCCCGACCCGGATGCGTGGAACACCGACTTCGCGTCCCTGTCGCCCGCCCTGGTGGATCACCTCGCGGACGCGGGCGTCGTGCTGGTGGGGATCGACACGCCCAGCGTCGATCCATTCGACGACGCGAACCTGCACGCGCACAACGCGGTGTACCGCCGCGACCTGGCGGTGCTGGAGGGGATCGTCCTCGATGCGGTCACGCCGGGGACCTACACGCTGATCGCGCTGCCCCTGCGCTTGGCGGAGGCTGACGCGAGCCCGGTGCGGGCCGTGCTGGTGGACGGTCCGCTGGGCGGGTGACGCTCAGGCCACGTCGTCGGTGTCCCAGGCCCGGCGGCGCAGGGCGGCGACCCGGGTGGTCGGTCCGATCGCGAGGGTGACGAAGGCGAGCGCGGTGCCGCTCCCGAACGCGGCGAGCCCCTGTAAGGGGGAGACGATCCCGTGCTGGACCAGCCACAGCATCCACGCCAGGCCACCCAAGGCGGTCGGGACGAGCAGCATCAGAGAAGTCCACAGGCCGACCACGTTGGCGCGCGACAGCAACGCGCCCGCCACGCCCAGCGGGACGGCGATCGCCAGCTCCAGCGGGGGCACCCACCGCTCGGGACCGGCCCCGCCGAGCATCGCCCACGCCTGGAGCCCGGCGACGCCGACTGTGATGCCGGCTGCGGCGGTCCCCAGCCCGGCGACCCGGGTGATGCGTGGCGTGTGGATCGGCCCCGAGGGGAGGGTGGGCCGAACCGGGGCGGTCGGGGGCGCGAACGGGTTGGGACGCTCCCCGGTCATGCCTCGACCGGTCCACGGGCGTCGGCCCAGGGCGCGCCGTGCTCGTCGACCACCCACAGGGTGGGCGCGAGCGTGGCGGTGTGGGTCCAGTCGGTCGGCCCCTGGCCGGACACCACGAGGACCGCGAGGTCGGCGCCGCGCAGGACGCGCTGTCCGGCTGCGCTCGCGTCCACGCTGCGGGCGACCATGAGGTCGTGGCGCTCGATCTGGACCCCGCCGCGCCCGTCGAACCGGATCCGTCCTCCGTCGACCTCCATCCACACGCCGGGCGCGGCCGCGTCGCTGGAGAGCACGGCCCGATCGGGCCAGCCCCGGGACCAGGCGTCGGTCAGGGCAGCGATGCGGTCGGACTCGAGGGGGTGCACGATCGTGAGTGGGGCATCCCGGCGATCCAGCACCGACAGCCACCCGGCGAGGTCGGCCACGTCGTCGCCGGGGAGGATCCACAGCCCGAGCTGGGCGATGAGGTCGGGGGAGGCGTCTCGATCCAAAGAGGCCGGGGCGCCCACAAGCCAGCCGTGTCCGTCGTCGTCGAGGTGGAGGGCGCGGCCGAGGCGCTGGACGGTCAGGCCGCCGTGCTGCCAGGTGGGGCGGTCCTCGGGGACGGTCACCGGGCCTTGTCCTCCGCGGCGTCGGAGTCGTTGCCCTCGGTCTTGGGGGTGGACTTCTGGGCGAGGATCCGGTCCATTGCCGTGGGGGCCACCTGGCGGCGTTGTGCTCGCAGGCGCTTGCGATCGGCGTCCGTGAGCGCGACGCGGCGGACGGGCGCTGCGTTCGGAGACGGGCTGGCCTCGCTCACCTGGGGGTTGTCGGCGCCGCCGGACGTGGGGAAGGACGAGAACGCCACCACGAAGCCGAGGATCAGGAGTCCGACCAGGGCGATGGCGGCGAGGGCGCGGGGATTGCTCATGAGGCCTTCTTCTTGGAGGCGACGTGGGTGTCGTACCAGTCGAGGTAGGAGGTCATGTCTCCGGTGTGGTCGATCAGCCGGCCGGGCTCGGGGTACGCGAGGATCCGGGTGGCGGCGTCGGCCAGATCGCGGTCGTGGGTCACGTAGAACACGGTGCCCTCGTACGCCTCGATCGCCTCCTTGAGCGCGGAGACGCTCTCGAGGTCGAGGTGGTTGGTGGGCTCGTCGAGCACGAGGACGTTGTACTCGAGCAGGATGAGCTTGCACATCATCAGGCGCGCGGCCTCACCACCGGACAGGGTCGCGGTGGGCTTGGCGCCGTCCTCGCCGGAGAACAGCATCCGGCCGAGCACAGCCCGCACGTCCTGGT
>JAUHWK010000002.1 GCA_030424555.1 bacterium
CGGTCGCCCAGGCCGGCCTGCTGTTCCCCTACCGGTCCTGGCACGACCGCATCGCCACCCTGCGCTTCGTGCAGGACATCCCGATGCGCGCAGGCCACCCCTCCTGGGACGAGCTCGCGCGCATCGAGCACGCGCTGCCGTCGCTCGCCCACCTCCCGGCCATGCTGGCGTGGGGGGACGCGGACTGGTGCTTCACGCCCCAGTTCCGCAAGGAGTGGATGCAGCGCTTCCCCGACGCGCGGGTCCACGCGTGGCGCGACGTCGGACACTACGTCATGGAAGACGCCCCCGATCGCTTCCTGGAGGCGCTCGACGCCTTCCTCGAGGCCTCGGCGTGAGGGCGCTGGTCACCGGGGGCGGAGGGTTCCTCGGCCGTCACCTCGCCAAGGCCCTGATCGATCGCGGCGACGACGTCGTGGTGGTCGGCCGAAGCCGCTACCCGCGGGTCGAGTCCTGGGGTGCGCGGGGCGTGGTCGCCGACCTGGCGGATCCAGGCTGCGTCCACCTGCTCACGCGGGCGATGGAGGGTGTGGACGTCGTGTTCCACACCGCCGCCCTCCCGCCGTACTTCGCGCCGCGCGAGGTGTTCTGGGACACCAACGTCGAGGGCACCCGCCGGGTGATCGCGGCCTGCCGCAGCGCCGGCGTCCCCCGACTGGTCAACACCTCCACCCCGAGCGTGACCGCCGACGGCCGCGACCACGAGAACGCCACCGAGGCCGATCTCCCCATCGCCAAGCAGGCCGAGACCCCCTACGTCGAGACCAAGGCGATCGCCGAGCAGGACGTCGCGGACGCCCACAGCGACACCCTGCGCACCGTCAGCCTGCGCCCCCACCTGATCTACGGCCCCGAAGAGCCCCACATGCTCCCGCGGGTGCTCGCCCGGCACCGGGCCGGCCGGCTGCGCATCATCGGCGACGGGTCCAACAAGGTGGGCCTGACCTACATCGACAACGCCGTCACCGCGCACCTGGCAGCGGCCGAGGCCCTCGGGTCAGCCGACCCTGCCTGTGGCGGCCACGCGTACTTCGTCACCGACGACGACCCGGTCGTCCTGTGGACCTGGATCGACCAGTTCCTCACCGGCGTGGGCGAGCGGCCCCTCGCGGCCTCGATCTCGCTCGCGATGGCGCGCCGCGCCGCGGGCACCGCCGAGGGTCTGTGGACCTGGCTGCCCCTGCCGGGCGAGCCGCCGATGACCCGCTTCGCCGCCACCCAGCTCGCCACGTCGCACTGGTACGACCTCACCGGGGCACGCCAGGACCTCGGCTACCGCGCCCCGGTGGACGGCATCACCGGCCTGACCCGGACCATCGAATGGTTCCGCACCCACGGATGATCCGGCTCCTCGCCCTGGCCGCCGCCACCGGCATCGGGGCGTGCGGCGGATCGGTCTCGGACCCGGTGTGGGCGGTGGATCAGATCACGGTCGATCCCGGTGAGGACCAGCCTTCGGTGCTCCAGGCCTGGACCCTGCACGACACCCGCTGGGAGGCACGCCCCCGCCCCGCATCCTTGGTGTGCGCACTGCTCGTCGAGCTCGACGGCGCCGTGGAGGACGACACCTGTGACGCATGCGACGTGGCGTTCCGGGTGGACGGGGTGCGCGTGATCGAGGACCCCTGCCCCGAGGGCACCCTCGACGCCTTCCCGCTGCTCACCGCGACGGCCGGGTTCGGGTTCGGGACGCTGTCGGACGAGCTGGCCGCGGACACCCCGGTCGACGGCGCCATCGGCGGGTTCGTCCACCTCGGGGACCGGTGGATCCCCCACGGGTGGGCGTTTCCTGTCGGTGCTGAGGATGGGACCGCCTCCACCGGCGCGTGGGACGGCGTCCGACCGTTCGCGATGCGGGCCGCGTGGGCGTGGGATCTGACCACCACGCCCCACAACACCCGCGACCGCGACACGGATGCCGCGGACGCGGACGCCCTGTCCTCGCCATGATCGCGACAGGACGAGGCCTGACGCCGGACGCCGGATGTGGCACGCTCCGTGATGGGTGGACGTCCTCCTCCCACGCCACCGAGGCCCTCCCGCCCGTGACCTTGCCCCTGCCAACCCCCGCGCGACGCACCCCACCCCGTCTCCTACGGACGGGCGCGGCCCTGCTGCTCGCCTCCACGGCGGCGTGCAGCGCCCTGGTGGCCCCCGGCTCCAGCGACATCGACACGTCTCTGGACGCCGAAGACACCAGCGACGAAGGCGGACTGGACACGGCCTCGGGCGACACGTTCGCCTTCGATCCCGACGCGCGCTGGGGTCTGGCGGGCACGCTGGTCATCCGCAACGGGCAGATCGACCCCGCACGCACCGAGCTCACCCTGCAAGAGCGCGGCCCGCGTTCGTGCGATGGCCCGCTGCACCTCGCGGAGCCAGGCGGCGCGGTGGCGGTCTCGCTGCCCAGCAACCCAGGCGATCTGCTGGGGTGGTGGCGACTGGAGGCCGCGGACCCCACGGGCGACAGCGGGGACACCGGCGACAGCGGGGACACCGGCGACAGCGACAGCGACAGCGCGGGCGACGACAGCGACACCGGCGACACCGATCCCGCGAGTGGCTGCACGCCCGCGGAGCCGCTCGCGATCCACCTCGGCCTGGGTCCGACCGCTGTCTGGCAGCGCCCGGCTGCCGACCAGGCCGGGCTGCCGTTCGACAAGAGCCGCGGGCTGTACCTGGGGACCCGCGCCGACCGTGGTGCGCTCGTCGGGCTGGCGAGTCCCCCCATCGACGGCACGCCCGTCGACTCCGATCCTGCGCCCGACACCGACGCAGCCGCCAGCGCGGACAGCGACGCGACGGGGCCGGTGGTGCTCGATGGCACCTGGACCCTCACGATGCTGCACTCCACCCCGTACCGATAGTCCACCCCAGAAGGGTGGCAGCGCGGCCCCCGGGATGCAGCGCCTCGGCCCCCGAGCCCTCCACCTGGAGCCCGTGATGGCCTGGCCTCGCCTACGTCTCCCCGACCACCTTCTCGGATGGGGCGTGGTCCACCTGCTCCCCCTGCCGGGCGCCCCCACGCGGGGACCGGGCCTGGACGCCGTGATCGCCCGGGCCTGCGCGGACGCCCGCCGGATGGCAGAGGGCGGCCTCGACGGCGTGGTGGTGGAGAACCTCGGGGACACGCCCTTCTGCGCGGGCGCCGTCCCGCCTTGGACCGTGGCCGCGATGACCGCGATCGCCACCGCGGTGCGCGCGGAGATCGGCGACCTGCCGCTCGCGATCAACGTGCTGCGCAACGACCCCCAAGCGGCCATGGCGGTGGCGACCGCCGTGGGGGGCAGCGCGATCCGGGTGAACGTGCTCACCGGGGCGGCGGTGACCGACCAAGGCGTGATCCAGGGCGCGGCCCGCGAGCTCGCGATGACTCGCCGCTTGCTCGACGCCGATCCTGGCGGTGCCCAGCCCGTCGCCGTGCTCGCCGACGTCCATGTCAAGCATGCGGTACCGCTCGGGCCCTCGCAGCTGGAGGACGCCGCGCGGGACACCTGGGCGCGGGCGGGGGCTGATGCCTTGATCCTCAGCGGCTCGGGCACCGGGCGCCCGACGGACCCCAGCGACCTCGACCGGGTCCGCGCCGCCTGCCCTGACGCCCCGCTGTGGGTGGGATCGGGCACGACACCCGCCACCGTGGGCACGCTCCGGGGACGGGCGGACGGCGTGATCGTGGGGACCTGGCTGCACGAAGGGGGGGACCTGACCGCTCCGGTGGACGCGCGCCGGGTGGCGACCCTGCGCCGCGCGCTGGACGGCGGCTCACGCCGCGAGGGGTAGCGGAAGGAGCAGCGGACCACGGGCGCCCGAGGCCTCACCCGACGGGATCGATCGGACCGGGCCCGCCACGGTCCACCACGCCGGGGCACACGGCTCGCCCGCCGCCCCGTACAGACGGCCCTTGCGAACCGTGCCCAGCCGCGGGCGGCCCGGACCCCGCGGAACCAGCACCACCGGCTCGCCGTCGACCGGCGTGCGGGTGGCGACCTCGAGATCGGCGCCAAGGTGGAACAACCGCCCGCCGCAGGCACCGGAGCGGGACACCCGGAAGTGGAGGGTGGTGGCGGTATCAGACGGGATGGTGTCGAGGCGGGGCGTGGTCATGCAGACCTCCTTTCCACGTCTCCACCGTACGGGGCGCTGCACCCGATGTCCACATCCGTTCAGTTTAAGCGGACTCTAACTGTCCGACTTTGGGTCCGATCGCGGATCAGCCCGCCCACACGGCCCCCGGAACCGACATCGATCGCACGCGGGATCCCCGACGGGCCGTGGCTCGAACGCGGACTCGGGCGCCTGGTCGCGCCTCGGATCCGGCAGCGGCGCCACCATCGCCGCGATGCTCTCGGTGGCGAGGCTGCGCACCGCATCCACCAAGGTGGAATCAAACGACACGGTGAGGTGTTCGCGACCGGGGACGTTTGCCTGCAGGCCCTTGATTCGGTCGACGGGGATGCCGTCGTACTGTGCGACCCACCACGCGTACACGGCCATCTGGCGGGCCACGACCTCGGGATCGTGCGAGCGGCCCGTCTTCCAGTCGACGATCACCCGGCCGCCCTCACCGTCGTCGACGAGGACATCGGGCGCGACGTACAGGCGCAACCCGTCCAGCCGGACCTTCCGGAGGCGGTCGATCTCGATCATGCGCCCAGGCACCTGTCGCAGCCGGCGCATGACCGGGTGGACCATCAGGTCGTCGAACCGCAGGGCGAGGTCCGCCAGGGTCTCCTCCCACCCGGCATCCCCGGGGTCTTCCCCGAGCTCCAGGGCCAGGAACCGCACGGGAGGCCCGCGATCGGGCGCGGGTGCCTGACCCCGCGCGATCGCGATCGCCTGCCGGGCGTCCGCGAGGAGCGTGGCCCGAAGCGCCGCCTCGTCCTCGGGACGGCGCCAGAGCAGCCCACGCAGCACCGTGGCGGCCGCCTCGTGGACGAGCAAGCCCAGCCACTGGCTGCGTCCCGACAGCTTCTTGAGGCGGTAGATCTCCGCGGTGCGCGGATCGGCCTCCGGGCGCCAGCCGTTGCGCGCACCGTAGTAGTGGAACCAGTACTCCCGCTGGCAATGCGAGAACAGCCGGTGCCGGCTCCAGCTCCACAGGAAGGGCGCGCCCACAGGACCTCCGCACGCCCGCCCCGTAACCGCGACGGGTCGCGCGCCCGGGAAGCCATCGTGGCGACGCCGAGGTCGCCCCCTACCGAAGGGGGCCCGCAGGGGACGGGCGCCGCCGGCCGCGCTCGACATCCGCATCCCGGGAAGGGCCGGGTGGCACGCCAGGAAAGCGGGCCAGGAAGGACGGATGGCTGGGAATCCCACGCGACCGGCGACGACCGGACACCCGCTGGTTGCGGGCGGAAGGACGTCGGAGGGCACCGACGTCTCCTGGATACATCCCCGATAAGGCAGGGTCAACCGGCGACATCGAAGGTCGCAGCCGCGATTGCCTGGGGACGAGTCGCGCAGGCTTCGGCCCACGATGCCCTAGGACACGGGATCATCGCCTCCCGAACCTTGCGGATCGCGCGGCGTCTCCACCCAAGGGCCTCAGGACATCATCCACAGGCTGTGGACGTTCTCCCGGCGGCGCGTGGAACCAACCGTCAGACCCAGACGTTCGACCCAGCGGCCCCGATCAGTCCGAGTCGGAGTCGCTGTCCGAGTCGGAGTCGCTGTCCGAGTCCGCGGCGGTGTCGGCCGTGTCTGCGGTGTCGCCCGAGTCCGTCTCATCGGTCTCGTCCGTCTCGCCGGAATCCGTCTCGTCCGTCTCGCCGGAGTCGCCTGAGTCCGTCTCGTCGGTCTCGTCCGTCTCACCGGAGTCGCCTGAGTCCGTCTCGTCGGTCTCGTCGGTCTCGCCGGAGTCGCCCGTGTCGGTCTGGTCGGTGTCGTCGGTGTCGTCGGTGTCGGCCGTGTCGCCGGTCTCGCCCGTGTCGCCGGTCTCGAGGTCGTTGTCGAACACCGGGAACTCGGTGTCGACCTCGGGGGGAGTCTGGTCCAGCGCGTCGCCGGTGGTGGGGTCGGTCGTGTCGGACGTGACCCCTTCCGTCTCGGGGCAGCCCGCCAAGGCGAGGCCCGCAAGCATCGGAATCCAGCGCAGGTTCGTCATGCCATCCTCCGCGCGCACGGGTGCGCCGCTCAACGCCCGGCGTTGTAGCACGGTGGTGGCGCATGGTCGCGCCCGTGACGCCTCCGTGTCGTGGACATCACATCCTCACGACCCCGAGTGCCCCCGGATCCGCCCGCGTTGGGCCTCCCTCACCGGAAATTGCGGCCCGGGGCATGCACGGATCCGGCCTCGTGGACCGGCTCCACATGCGTCAGCAGGACGCTGACCGCCTCCCCATCCCGCTGCACCCGGCCCTCGATCACGACCACCGGGTGCCGCGTGAGCACGTCGCGGTAGGCCGCCCAGGTGTCGCGCCACACCACGACGTTGAGCATGCCGGTCTCGTCCTCCAGCGACAAGAACGTGACCCCCTTGGCCGTGCCCGGACGCTGCCGACTGCCGATCAGGCCGAGGACCTCGACGAGGTCGTCCGGGGGTTGCCGAACCACCTCGCTGAGCGGCAACGGGTGGCGCCCGGTTCGGGCGAGCAGGGCCCGGGCCGCGGCCGCGGGGTGGTCGTCCACGCTGAGTCCCACGATCCGGTAGTCGTCCGCGAGGGACTCGACGCGGTCGGCGCGGGGCAGGACCGCCTCGGGCTCCTGGCGCGCCAACCCGGCGAACAACGGGGCATCGGTCCACAAGCCCTGGAGGATCCAAGCCGCCTGGCGCCGATCGTCGACGAGGGCCTGAAAGGCGTCGGCCTGGGCGAGCCGCTGCAGCGCCCCCGCTCCCAGCCCGGTGCGCCGTGCCACGTCGGGGAGATCCCGGAACGGTCCGCCGGTCTCCCGCGCCCGCACCACCGTCTGGCCCACCTCCTCCGACAGCCCCTTCACCAGACGGAGCCCGAGTCGCAGCGCATGACGGGGCCCCCGGCCAGGCTCCAGGGTGCAGTCCCACGCGCTGTGCTGGACGTCGATCCCGCGCACCGCCACCCCGTGCCGCTGGGCGTCCGAGACCAGGGCGCGCGGGGGGTAGAAGCCCATCGGCTGGCTGTTGATCAGCGCCGCGCAGAACGCCTCGGGGTGGTGCCACTTGATCCAGCCGGAGACGTACACGAGCAGCGCGAAGCTCGCGGCGTGGCTCTCGGGGAACCCGTACTCGCCGAACCCCTTGATCTGGTGGAGGATCCGCTCCGCATAGGCATCGTCGAGCCCTCGCGCCGTCATCCGGTCGACCAGCGTGCGGCCGAGGCCCGCGAGGTTGCCGGTCTTGCGCCACGCCCCCATCGCGCGCCGCAGCGCGTCGGCCTCCCCCGGCGTGAACCCGCCGACCGCGATCGCCATCGCCATCACCTGCTCCTGGAACAGGGGGACGCCCAGGGTGCGCGCGAGGATCGGCTCCATGTCGGGATGGGCGTAGTGGACCGGCTCCTCCCCGTTGCGCCGCGCCAGGTAGGGGTGGACCATCCCGCCTTGGATGGGCCCCGGCCGCACGATCGCGACCTCGATCACCAGGTCGTAGAAGCACGCGGGCTTGAGCCGAGGGAGCATGGACTGCTGGGCGCGGCTCTCGATCTGAAACACCCCCACCGTGTCAGCGGACTGGAACATGGTGTAGACTGCCGGATCCTCCGCTGGCAGCGTGTGCAGGGCCCAGGCCGTGCCGTACGCGCCCCGGATCAGGTCGAACGCCTTGCGGATGGCGGTGAGCATCCCGAGCGACAGCAGGTCGACCTTGACGAAGCCCAGCGCCTCCAGGCCGTACTTGTCCCACTGCACCACGGTGCGATCGGCCATCGTGGCCGGCTCGACCGGCACGAGCTCCACCAGGGGGGTGTCGCTGATCACGAACCCACCGGAGTGGATGCCCAGGTGGCGGGGGAACCCACACAGGGCCTCGGCCATGCGCAGGGTGGTGCGGACGATCGGACGCCCCGTGTCGATGCCTTCCCGCGCCATCGCCTCGTCGACGTCGTCGGCCATGCGGCTGGACCAGTGCCCACACGCCGCCGCCATCCGGTCGATCACGTCCCGGGTGAGGCCCAACGCCTTGCCCACGTCCCGGACGGCCGACCGTGGGCGGTACGCGATGATCTCGTTGACCATCGCCGCCCGATCGCGCCCGTAGCGCCGGTAGACGTACTGCATCACCTCCTCGCGGCGCTCGTGCTCGAAGTCGACGTCGATGTCCGGGGGCTCGCCCCGCTCGGGGCTCAGAAAGCGCTCGAACAGCAGGCTGGACCGAGACGGATCGACGCTGGTGATCCCCAGGCAGAAGCACACCGCCGAGTTGGCCGCCGAGCCCCGCCCCTGGCACAGGATCCCCTGACCGCGCGCCCAAGCGACGACGTCGTTCACGGTGAGGAAGTAGTTGGGGACGTCCATCTGCTCGATCACCGCGAGCTCGTGGACGATGGCCGACCGGACGCGGTCGGGGACACCGTCAGGGTAGCGCTGCGCCGCCCCGGCCCAGGTGAGGTCGGCCAGGTGCTCCAGCGCCGTGCGGCCCGTGGGGACGACCTCCCGGGGGTAGACGTAGCGCAGGGCATCCATCCGAAACGCACAGCGTTCCGCCACCACGAGGGTGCGTGTGATCGCGTCGGGACGCAGGCCGTACCGGGCCCGAAACGCCTCGGGCGACACCAGCGACCGCGCCCCGTTCGGGCAGCGCGCCCGGCCCAGCCGATCCACCGTGGTCCGCCTGCGGATCGCCGACAGCACGTCGACCAGCGGGCGTCGGCCCTCCTCGTGCATCACGACATCGTTGGTGGCGACGAGCGGGCGATCCAGCGCCGAGGCCAGCGCGTCCGCCCTACGGAGGCGATCCCGGTCCGTGGGCGACAAGGTGCGGCTCCATCCGATCTCCAGGGAAGCGCCGAACGCCTCGCGCAGGGGTTCAGCGTCCTGCGGCCTCCACCCATCGAGCAGCACGCAGGTGAGCCCCCCCGCGGCAGCCGCCACCTCCTCCCGGGTGACGCGACACCGCCCCTTGTCCGAGCGCGCCCGCCCAGCCGTGAGCATCCGGCACATGCGCCCCCAGCCCGCCAGGTCCTCGGCGATCAACGCGACAGGCGCGTGGTCCTCCACGGTGACCGTGGCCCCGCACAGCAATGGCAGCCCCAGCGCCTTGGCCGCCTTGTGCGCCTGCGGCAGACCGTACACGCCGTCTCGATCCGTGATCGCGAGCGCCGACAACCCCACAGCGTGCGCCTGACGGACCAACTCCTCAGGATGGGAGGCCCCATGCAACAGGCTGAACGCACTCCGACACACCAGCTCGGCGACCACGGGACCCTCGTCCCCTCAGCCTACCCGCGCCCAAACCCACTGGTCAAGCGTTCAGTATGCTGGACACGTGAGGGATGAGCGACGCAGCCACGGGCCAGGACCGCCCGACGGGACGGGAGCCAACCCTGGTCGGCGCGCTAGCGCCCGTCCTTGCCCCGCAACGGCATCAGGAACATCATCAGGACGTACACGAGGATCCCGGGAAACGCGACCGACACCGCGGACACCACCAAGAACAGGATCCGCACAGCCCACGGACGCCACCCCAACCACTCCGCGAACCCACCGCACACCCCAAACAGCACCCGGTACTCCCGAGACCGCTTGAGCCCTGGCCGCTGGATCACACCGCCCATCGTCGCCTCCCCCCGTCCACTATCCACCCCACCGCCCAAGCCAACCCCAGGGCGCAACGCGCCTACCCGCGCTGCGCCGGTACGGCGAACCCGCCGGGACAGGTGAGATGCGTGGGGAGGTCGAGGAGCGACAAGGAGCGACGACCGACAAAGAGATCGCCCCACAGCCTCGGGCACGAAGGCTCACCCGAGAGGCTGGGAACGACCCATCCAGCCGGGACGATCAATAAATGTAGGAGGGATCTGTGGCCCCGCCACACAACTCCGTCTCGTACCGCTCGACCAGCTCCGGCGGGAGGTAGTCGGTCGTCCACTTGTCGTTCTTGAGCCGGGGGATCTCGAACGTGCCGCGCACGACCACGCGGGTGGAGCTGTCGACCGCGTCGAGGAACAGGCTGAACCGACCCGAGGTGCTGTCGCCGGCCTCGAGCGTGGCGGGATCGCCGTCGAACTCGACCCAGTTGTAGTGCATCTCGACCCAGCGGCTGAGGCTGGCGGGATCGGTGTGCTGGAACGCACGCCACCGGTTGGTCTCGACCACCGGCGAGGAGGAGGGGAGGCCCTCGACGTCGACGATGCCGATGGAGGCGAACTCCTCCGAGACGTTCGCGGCGATGGTCTCGACCACGTTGATCCGGCTCTCACACTCGGCTGCCTGGGCGATGATCGCATCGCACTGCGCCTGGTTGGACGAGCAGTCGGGCAGGTCGCCGACGTAGCAGTGGAACAGCTCGCGGTCGGTGACGGTGGGCTCGGCCGTGAGCTCGCTCTCCTCGAGCGCGAGGTAGAGCTCGGGGTTGGCGTAGCGGGGGGTGCGGACGCGGAGGTCGTCGTCGCCGGTGCGGCCCGCGGCGTAGCCGGCGAGCCACCAGTTGGGCAGGAACCACTGGGGCGGGTTGTCGCTCCCGGTGTTCTCCTCGGCCGTGACCGGGTCCCACATGAACGCGCCGCTGTTGAGGTAGTAGCGGGAGCCACCCTCGGTGTTCGCGCTCCAGTTGGCGACCCAGTCCCCGTCGACATCGACCAGCTCGGTGGCCGTGCCGTCGGCAGTCTGCACGCAGTCCTTGGGCTGGAAGTCGGGGTCGATCACGAACATGAACCGGAAGTCCTCACCGCCGGGGAGCCGGTGGTGGAACGCGACCTGGATGTCGCCCTCGGACGTGATCACGGCCTCGCCCCGCCAGGGATCGAGGGTCTCGCCCACGGCGTAGAACCCGTTGGTGTCCAGCCAGGTCTCGTGGTCGGGCGGCCAGTCGAGCTCGTTGGCCTCGCCGTCGCAGATCCGCAAGCGGTTGGCCGCATCGACGCGCAGCGCCTCGGTCTCCTCGACGGTGGAGGCCGTCTCGAACTCGCGGCAGTCGATCGTGTGGTACAGCTCCCACGTGTCGTCCTCGACATCCTCGCCCAGCGGGACGCGGCCCTTGTTGACGGTGAGCGAGTCCGTGGCGGCCAGGAACGCCACGAAGTCGCCGGCCGTCAGCTGCGCGTTCTGGGGGGCGCACCCTCCGACGAGGGTGGCGAGCACCACGGCCACAGGGGTGGCCAGCGAGGCGGGCTGGAAGAGCGGACGAGCGGTCATCGGGACTCCGATCAACGTGGCACGGCCCGGTCGGGGCCCACGCGACAACGTCGCCTTATAGGCGGTCGGCCCCGATCCGGTCAACCGTCCGACACACGCCCGTGACGACCCTCACACTCCAGGGGCGTGGGCTCACTCTCCGCGGGCGATCCACAGGAACAGCGTCCCTGCATCCGTAATGCCCAAGGGCTCGGCGGACCCGTCCCCGTCGAGGTCGGCGGCGATGATCGGACCGGACCACTCGATGTACGCATGACGGTGGCGGATCTCGTGGGAGATCGCGGCCCCCGCCGCCGCTCGGAACCCGTGGATGGTCCCGTCGGCCTCGGCGCCGATCACGTCGAGATCGCCGTCGCCGTCGAGGTCGACGACCGCGTGCGAATGCAGGGGACCGTCGAAGGTGGCCAGCGGCGCGCCGCCTTGCGGCCCGATCGACAGCGCCCCATCCTGCCACCCGACAAAGGTGGGTCCGCCGTCGAGGTGGCCCAGCCAGGTGACGTCACACCCGACGTCCGCACACGTCTGGACGGGCGGATCCGCGTCGTCGTCCACCGGCGGCCCGATCGCCACCGCCCGGCCCCCAGGCGCCGCGTCGAGGTCGAGGTCGGCGAGATCGCCGTCGACCGTGAACGTGCCCGCCGTGGTGGTGAGCGCCCCGACAAAGGTGGTGCCATCGAACCCGCAGGCGATCGCGGTGGCGTCCACGTCACGCCGGGTGGCCTCCACCACGTGCTGCCCGCCGGACAGGTCGAGCCGAAGCAGGCGGGTGTCGGTGAGGAACAACGCCTGGGTGCCGCACAGTGCCACGTCGATCCAGTCCTCTCCCTCCTCCAACACCGTGCCGCCCAGGGCCTCGACGCCGCCGTCCACCGGGTCCGGATCGTACCGGTAGGTGCCGAAGCGAACGGGATCGTCACTCCGCGCCACCACCGCGGCGAACGTCGCGGTGTCCTCGAGCCCGTCGTCGAACGCGAGCAGACGCACCGGCGCGACCCCGCCGACCACCAGCCGGTTGCGATCCTGGGGCCGCCAGGGCGAGGTGCTGTTGGCCTCGGACCGGAACACGCGCACCCGATCGTCGGTCGCGACCATCAAGCGGGCGAGGGTGTCGGGCTGCGACCCGTGCACGGCCACCGAACCCCCAAGCACCCGCCCGAGCGTCCACTCGCGGGCGCCGGACGCCGGAAAGCCCAAGCGCTTGACCGTGCCGTCCCCGAGCACCGCGACGACATCGTCTGCGCCGTCGCCATCCGCGTCGACGACCGTGGTGCCGCCCTGCGGGTACTCGCGCTCCGTGATCGTCTGGTCGCCGCCCTCGCCGAGGCTGCCGATGAACACGTTGCCGAGCGGATCGCGCCCGCCCCGTGGCTGCAGGACGATCTCCTCCACCCCGTCGCCGTCCATGTCCGCGCCCGCGGCCTGGAGACGGCTGCCCTCGAACTGGTCCGGCGCGTCCGGTCCGACGTCGAGCAGGTTGCCGCCGGCTTCCTGCAGGCGCACCCACCCCGCCTCCAGCAGGACCGTGAGCACGTCGTTGCCGGGCCCGGCCGTCATCCCGACGTCGTACCCCTGCCCGGGCAGGACGTGCCGGTTGAGCCACTCGGGCGTGCCCGTCGCCAGCGACCACCAGTCGAGCACCAGCTCGGAGACCACCGCGAGATCAGGCTCGCCATCGCCGTCGACATCGCCCACGGCCGCGCCCCGCGTCGCCAGGCCGGTGCTCTCGACCCCGGCAAACCACATCAGGCGTCCGTCCACCGCCTGCAGCAACAGCGCCTGGTCCTCGGTGACGACCAGCAGATCGTCGCGGAGGCCATCGTCGTCGAGCGCCACGGCTTCGAGCGTTCGAACGGCGCTGTCGAGCTGCACCACGGTCGACGGGCCCCGATCCGGATCGACCTGGACCACCCGCCCGTCCGACAACGCGAACAGCGCGAGGCCGCCGACGGACGCCGTCGCCAGGGTGGTCGCCCCGTCGAACCCATGGGCCGGGTCGAGCTGGCCCATGCCCCACGGCGCCTCGTGGACCACGACCGTGGCCGTGGTCCCATCCGACTGCGCCACGACGTACGACCCCGCGGCCGACGGACGCCACTCGCCCCGTCCGCTCGGATCGGTGGGGATCGAGACGGGCGACCCATCGATCGACACCGTGAGGTCGGCGCCAGGAACCCCGGCCCCCAACGCGTTGACGTGCCACACGCTCAGCGCGTCCCCAAGCGTGAGCACCGTCGGACCGAGGGTGTGGCCCACCGGATCGGCCGCGAGGAGGGCAGCCCCACGATCCGCGGGCGGCTCCCCGTCCTCTCCCG
The DNA here is from genome assembly GCA_030424555.1 of bacterium. Classification (GTDB taxonomy): domain Bacteria; phylum Myxococcota_A; class UBA796; order UBA796; genus JAUHWK01. Next base: position 13,578 of record JAUHWK010000002.1, read on the forward strand.
TCCTGCACCCGGTGAGCGCCAGCCCGATCCCGAGGGCGCGTGCCACCTTCCGTCTCGGATCGGTCCTGCGCATGGGTCCCTCCTTGCAGACAGACGATACCCCGGGCCGACGCGACACCGCAGGGAGAGGTCCCATGATCGACGACGTCCTCGTGCTCACCCCCCACGGTCCCGGGCGCTGGCAGGCCCAGGCCGACGCCTCCTGGTTCCAGGGCCGGGGCCTGTACGGCGGCCTGCCCGCCGCGTGGCTCGCCGAGGCGGGCGCCCAGGCCGTGGCCGATCCCGCACGGCGGCTCCGCAGCCTGACGGTCCACCTCGCCGCCCCCGTCCCCGACACGCCGGTGTCCGTCCTCGCCGAGGTGGTGCGCGCGGGCGCGAACGTCAGCCAGGTGACCGGCCGGCTGCTCGACGACGCGGACCGCGTGCTCGCCACCATGGTCGCCACCTACGGCCTCGCCCGAACCGGGAGTCCCGCGGTGGGCGCGCCCGAGGCCCCCGCGCTCGCGCCCCCCGAGACCCTCCCCCGGCTGCCCGCGCTGCCCGGCCTGCCGACGTTCGCGCGGGAGCACATCGACTACCGCTACGTCCTCGGTGCCCCCCCAGGCTCGTCGGCCGCCCCGAGGCTCGGAGGATGGGCCCGGTTCGCCGAAGGCGCCACCCCCACCACCGCGATGCTCGTGGCCCTCAGCGATGTCTGGCCGCCCGCGATCTTGCCCGCGCTGGACCGGATGCGCGGCTGCGCCACCGTCGACCTCAGCCTGAACCTCCACGAGCCGTTCGCCGACGACGCCAGTCCCCACGACGCCTACGCCTACGTGGCGGAGATCCCCCAAGCCACCGAGGGCTACGCCGAAGAGCGCGCCTCGCTGTGGGACCGTCATGGACGCCGCCTGCTGTCGATCCGCCAGACCGTCGTCGTGTTCGGCTGAGGGAGCGCGGGTGCACCTGCTGCTGTCGCTGCTGCCGCTGATCGCGTTCACGGTCGTGGAGTCCCGGGCAGGCGTCCCCGCCGCGGTAGGCGCCTCCCTGCTCGCTGCGCTGCCGGCGCTGGGGTGGACCTGGCGACAGCAAGGACGGCTGGACCGGCTCACCCTGGGCGCGCTGGTGCTGGCGGCGGGCCTGGGGGGGATGTCCGTGCTGTCGGACGACCCGCGCTTCGTGCTGTGGAGCCCGGTGGTGGGCAACGGGGTCGCGATCGCCGTGCTGATGGGGCTTCGCTGGACCGGTCGCGACCCGATCGTGGCCGCGGTGCGCGAGGCCGAGCCCGACACCCCGCTCACCGACGACGAGGTCGCCTGGTTGTCCGGCGTGGGCCTGCGCCTGGTCGGCGTGCTGTCGCTGCACACCCTCGCCAGCGCCTGGAGTGTCGGGCAGTCCCGGGAGACCTGGCTCGCGGTGACCGGGGTGGGCGCGTGGGTGGCCCTGGGCGGGTGGGTGGCCGCCGAGGCCGCCTGGGCCCGGTTCGGTCCGTCCCACGGCAGCGCCCCACCGTCGGATCAGCCAGAGGAGCCCGACGCCCCCGACGGACCCTCTCGCTGACGGCGGTCTCCGACGGGACGGGCGGGCACCCCTGCGACGATGGCGTACGGCGGCACGTCGCGCGTCACCACGGCCCCCATCCCGATCACGGCGTGGTCGCCCACGGTCACGCCGTCCGTGATGCCCGCACCGGCGCCGATCCACACGTCGTCGCCGACCCGGATCCCCCGGCTGGTCACCGGCTGCTCCCGAATGGTCCGCGCGGGATCGAGCCCGTGGTTCCAGGCGAACATCCGGACGCCGGTCGCCACACGGACCCCCGCCCCCAGCTCGATGCGGCCTGCGCCTCCGTCCAGGTGGACGCGGGGGTTGAGCTGGGTGTCGGGTCCGAGGACGACCGGGCCGTGGACGAACACCTGCGCTCCGATGCGCACCCGATCGCCGACGACCACGTCGCGGTGGGGCTCGGCGACCAGTACCGCCGACGGCGCGACGAACACGTCCTCACCGAACCGAACCTGCTCGACGGCCATCAGCTCCTGCTGGAGCGCGTCCTGCCAGGGGCGCGCCCAGGCCGCGATCGCGGGCGTCATCCGATCGTACAGCCAGGGCATCCACGCCATCCGCCGCGCGTGCGCCCGCCGCAGCACCTCATCCATCGTCCCTCCAGTGGCCGACGCCCCGACGCCAGCCTACCCTGCGACGGTTCCACGAGGCCGTCGTGCACGCGACCGTCCCCTTCCATTGGCAGCGCTGGCGGCGCTTGGTCCTGGTGACCCTCCTCGTCGGCGCGACCGCCTGCCAGACCGCGACCGACTGCAAGCGCAAGGTGCAGTCGGCACGGCGCGACGCCGTCCGCGACGCCGACGCGTGCCGGTACGAGCCCGAAGGCCTCGTGCAGGACCAGTGCTCGGTGGGCGACGATCAGCCCCGCAACGCCTGGCTCGCCGTGTGGTGTGGACGGGCCACGCTGACCTGCATCCGCTCCAACGCCCAGGCCGAGGCTGCCTGCTTCGGCGGTCCGGACACCGGTCTGCTCGGGAGCTCGTGAGATGCGCTGTCCCGCCTGCCAACAGGCCGATCTCGTCCCCGATCCCGGTGCAGGACCGGCCATGCTCCGGTGTCCTGCCTGCGAGGCCCGGGTCCCCGAGCGCCCGGGCACCGGACGCCTCGCCGATGTGGGCCTGCCCGTGCTGCTGGGGTCCGCCGTGATCGCCGGCCTGGCCCTGGTGGGCCCCTGCATGCCGTCCTCGCCCGGGGACGACGTCGCCGCCCAGTCCGCCCACGCCCCCCACGCCCGGGTCGACGGGACCACCCGCGGAGAGCTGGAGGACGGTGGGGTGTTCTGGCTGTTCACCTACGTCAACGACGGCCCGGTGCCGATCCGGCACCCCACGGTCGAGGTCCGCGCGTTCGACGCAGCCGGTGCCGTGGTCGCACGCGCCCGGGCCACGGCCCCCGCCCCCGACGTCCTGGAGCCCGGCGCGTCGGTGCCGATGCGGGTCACGCTGGAGACCCCGCCGCCACACGTCACGACCCGCCTGCAGCCCGTCCCACCCCACCCGGCAGAGCACCCGCCCGCGATGCGGGCCCTGTCGGTCCAGGGCGTCACCCACCACGAGGATGGCTCGGTGACAGGGGAGCTGGTCGTCCTGGGCCAGGCGCCGGTGCGGGTGGAGGACGTCGCCGTGCTCGGGGTTCGCCGGGACGGGCGGATCGTCCGGTGGGCCGAGGTCGACCTCCAGGGCCAGGTCGTCACGCCGGACCGGCCGCTGCCCTTTCGCGCGCAGGAGGGCCCCCACGTGACGGTCGATGCCGCCGCGTGGACGGCGTTCGCTTGGGGCACCCCCCACAGCCTCGACGCCCCCTGATCGTCCTCAGGGGATGCACCGGCCGCCCTGCCCCTCACGGGCGCGGGACGGCCGGTGCCGCCGACCTCACTCCGGCACAGACACCGCGTCGGGAGCCTCTGCGTTCTCGAACTCCGCGTCCACGTCCTCGTCGGCCTGGATCAGGAACTGCACGCGCCGGTTGGCCTGGTGCTCCTCCTCGACCGAGGCGTCCGGAACCAGCAGGCGAGACTCGCCGTACCCGACCGCCGTGAGGTTGTCGGCGGGGATGCCGCGCTCGATCAAGGCCTGACGGACCGCCTTGGCGCGGCCCTCGCTCAGGCGCTGGTTGGTGCGCTCCGAGCCGCGGCTGTCGGTGTGACCCTGGATCTCGACGTTGCCGATGTCCGGGTACTCCCGAAGGATCGCGGCGACGGCGTCGACGACGGGGAGGCTGCGCTTCTGGATCGTGGACCGTCCGAGGTCGAAGTAGATCCGGTCGAGGATGACGATCTCCTTCTTCTCTTCGTCGACGGTGGCGAGCGCCTCGTCGGGACAGCCGTCGCGATCGTCCACGCCGTTGATCACCTCCGCCTCGTTCGGGCAGGCGTCGTCGGCATCGAGGATCTTGTCGAAGTCGTTGTCCGGATCGGGACAGCCGTCCTCGTCCTTCCAGCCGTCCTTGTCCTCGGCCTCCATCGGGCAGTCGTCATCCACGTCGAGGATGCCGTCCTGGTCGTTGTCCTCATCGGGACACCCGTCCTCGTCCTCGAAGCCGTCGAGGTCCTCGGCGATGAGCGGACAGGCGTCGTCCACGTCGAGGATGCCATCCTGGTCGTTGTCGGGCTCCGGGCAGCCGTCCGCATCCTCGAAGGCGTCGAAGTCCTCCGGATCCTCGGGGCAGGCGTCGTCGGGATCGAGGTACCCGTCCTCGTCGGTGTCGGGGATGGGCTTCTTCTCGAACGCGAGGCCCAGCTGCATGAAGGCGCGGGCCTCCGGGCTGCCGAAGCCGTTGGTGAGGCCGCGGCCGCCGCCGACCTTGAGCCAGAACGGCAGCTCGGGCGGACGCCACGTGAGGCCGAGCAACAGCTCCATCGGGACGTGGCCCACGCCGAAGGTGGTGGCGCCGATCTCCTCGAGGGCGGCCGCGTTCACGACCGCGCCGCCGTACCACTCGAGGTCCACTTCGAGCTCTTCCTGCGCCAGGAACGGCACACCGATGGCCGCACCGAACTTCCACTCGTCGTCGGCCTTGATGCCCGCGACCGCCTCGTTGTTGTTGGCGAGGAACTCGAACCCGGTCGTGACCGAGAAGCGGAAGTTCTTCCAGTGGCCACCGAGCGCGCCGTCGATGCCGACCGCCGGCACGCCGCTTCCGACCCACACGCCGCGCGAGCCGGTGGGGGCGACCAGGTAGGGGGTCAGCATCAAGCTGATCGGGCCGTTCTGGTGCTGGCGCAGCGGACGGAAGTTCACGGCGAACCGAAGGTCACCGATGCCGACGGTCCGACCGGACCCACCGAGGGCGGGACCGAACTCGGCGTCGTCCTCTCCGACGAGCGCCGCCTGGAGGAAGGGCATCTCCACGCCGAAGTGCAGCCACTTCAACGGCGCCAGGCCCAAGCCCAGGTCCATGCCGACCAGGTGGTCGATGATGCCCGCGACGCGATCGCCGGAGTCGGCGTCGGACAGCTCGAAGGGCTGGTACGCGTAGTTGGCGCTGAGCACGGCGTCGAAGCGCAGCGGGTGCAGGACCTCCGGATCGCGGACGACCGTGAAGCCCGGGAACTGCGTGACGGGATCGAAGCGCTGCACGTCCAGGGTCGGACGGTCGTCGGACTGAGCCCACGCCGCGTCCATGCCCGACACGGCCCCGGCCACCAGCATCGACGCTGCGACCAGCCCGCGACGCAGGGCACGCCCCAGGGTGGAGCTCATGGATGCGCTCCCGACGGCTGACGACAGCCCCGGGGTGTTGCCGCCGATCGCCGATCGGCTCGCCGCCCTTGCATCGCGTCCCACATCATCCTCCATCCCCACGGGGATTCCATCTGGTTCGTTGTCCGGATCCCGAGGGCCCACCCCGTAGGGGCTGGCACGGGGGCCGGGAGGTGCGCGCACCCGAAGGTACCCCATGGGGCGATTCCCGTGGGGTCGACCGGGGCCTGGCGCGCGCCGACGGAGGAATCACGCCCCACGGCGCCTCCGCGTCGACGCGACCGACAGGCCGATCAGCAGGAAAGACACGGGCAAGCCGCCGCCTGTCTGGCAACCGCCGCCCCCTTGCAGGTGGTCGGGGACGAGCGGGTCCAGCCCCAGCGCGTCCTCCACGCCATCGGGGATCCCGTCGCCGTCGGTGTCGGGGTTGTCGGGATCGGTGCCCAGCACGTGCTCTTCGCAGTCGGTCAGGCCGTCGCCATCCGAGTCGACCGCCGCGTCGAGGCAGGCGTCCGTGTCGAGTCCACGGTCGGTGTCGGTGTCGGTGTCGGAGTCGGAGTCGACCGGTCCGATGCCGGTGTCGACGCCCGTGTCGCTCCCCGTGTCGTCGGTGTCGTCCGTGTCGTCCGTGTCCATCGAGCCGGAGTCCCCGGTGTCCACGCCGTCCGTGTCGTCCGTGTCGTCCGTGTCCGTGTCCGTGTCCATCGAACCGGAGTCCCCGGTGTCCACGCCGTCCGTGTCGTCCGTGTCCGTGTCCGTGTCCGTGTCCGTGTCGACCGGCGCCTCGGCGTCGATGGTGATCACGCTCGTGTCGCAGTTGTCGGGGTTGAGCTTCTCGCAGATCTTCACGGTCACGGTGTAGTCGCCCGGCGGCGTCCCAGGCGGAACGACGACGGCACAGTCCGCGTCGACGGCCACGCCGGTGAGCCCCCCATCGGACTCGACAGACGCGCTCAAGGAGCCCTCGGGCGCGGGCGAGCCCCCGAGGGTGTCGTTGGCGCACAGATCGCCGACCGTGCCCCCCAGGTGGGGATCCGGCACGACCACGTCGTCGTCCACCGCCACCAGCTCGGCCGCGCCCACCGCGAGGGCCACCGTGCCGTCCCCGCAGTTGCTGGGGTTGAGGACCTCGCACACCCGCACGACGACCGAGTACGCGCCCGCCGCGGTGCCGGGGGGGATGACCAGCTCCCCGTCATCGCCCACCGTGAGGCCGGACAGGCCGTCCGCATCGAGCACGGTCACGGTCACATCGTCGGGATCGACGGCTTCCCCGTCCAGGCGGTCGTTCGCGAGCACGTCCACGACACCGCCCACCGATCCGTCGTCCACGTCCGCCGTGTCGTCCACGACCTCCAGCGTGGCGTCCTCGACGGTCAGGCTGACCGTGGCGTCCCCACAGTTCGTCGGGTTGAGGACCTCGCACGCGGTGTAGGTGACGTCGTACGTGCCCGAGGGCGTGCCGGCGGGAACGACCAGCGTCCCGTCCGCGAGCACCGTCGCCCCAGAGCCATCCGCATCCGAGACCGACAGCGAGACGTCGGCCGGATCGATGGCGCCCCCGTCGATCGTGTCGTTGGCCAGCAGGTTGACGGGCGAGCCCCCCGCGTGTCCGCTCGACACGGTCCCGCTGTCGTCCGCGACGACCAGCGCAGCATCTCCGACGGTGACCGCGATGGTGCCGGTGTCGCAGTGGGTGTCGTCGTCCTTGTCGCAGACCGTGTAGACGAGGGTGTAGCCCCCGGACACGGTGCCAGCGGGCACGGACAGGGTGCCATCGGGTGCGAGGGTTGCACCGACCCCGCCATCGTCCGTGAGCGCCAGATCGACCGAGGTCTCCGTGGCCGCCACGCCGTCGATCCGATCGTTGGCGAGGACGTTCACCGCCGCCCCGCCGGAGTGGCCAGAGGCCACCGTGCCCACGTCGTCTCCCGCGATCACGTCGGACGCATCGCAGATGCCATCGCTGTCGTGGTCGGGGCCGTCGTCGAGCGGCAGGTTGTCGGGGAGGGGACCCTCGTCGTCGGTGCCGATGGCGCAATCGTCGCAGCCATCGTCGTCGGCGTCCTCACACACGTCCGGATCGACTGGATCCCGGTCCTGGGTGTTGGTGACGCCGTCCTGGTCTGCATCGCCGAGGTCTTCCATGTAGTCGGGGATGCCGTTGCCGCCGTCGGGGTCCAGATCGGCCCGCGGATCGCACAGGCTCCCGCCGCGCTCGTCGGCGTCGAGCAGGCCGTCGCCGTCCGCGTCCGGGTCGTACCAGTTGTCGATGCCGTCGCCGTCCACGTCCATCGGATCGACGTGGTCGGTGAACAAGGCCGTGATCAGCGGGTCGGTCGCGTCCGCGATCTCGTCGGCGTCGAGGATCCCGTCCCCGTCCGCGTCCCGGTCATGGACCTTGAGCAGGTGGTAGCCGGGGAGGGTGGACGGGATCACCGGCAGCTCGACCACCTCGACCCCGCCGACCCCATCGGTGTCGAACTGGTAGGTGACCCGCACGGTGTACTCGGCGGTGCCGCCCCCCGGGTACGAGCGCAGCCCGAAGAAGGCCATCGGCATGCCTTGGGTGCCGTGGCCCTTGCCGCCGTTGATCTCCCGACGCCCGCCCAGCGCGGTGCCCTGGTCGTCGAACAGCTCCACCACCGCCCCGATCTCCAGCCGGGCGTTGCGGGGCTCGGGGCAGTCACCGCCGAGGTCGAGGTAGGGCTGGATCACCAGGTAGTCCTCGAAGGTGGAGCCCCCGAGGGTGTCGGCCAGATCCGACTGCCACATGGCGTTCCCGCCATCGACGTTGACGTAGATGTCCAAGTCGCCGTCGCGGTCGTAGTCGGCGACGACCACGCCCTCTGCGTCCCCGTCCGCAAAGGTCTGCGGGTCCACGACGAACCCGACCGTGCCCGTCTCGATCAGCTGGTTGCGCAGGTACCAGCTTCGGGAGTCGTCGGTGACGATCAGGTCCTGGTCGCCGTCGAGGTCGAGGTCGGCACAGTCCACACCGTCGTTCTCGCTGCCGGGCATCAGGCCCGACAGGTCGATCGCCTGCCCGGGATCGGTGCCCTCCTCATTGTCCGCGAAGTTGCCCGCCCCGTCGTTGAGCAGGATGCGCTCGGAGTCGGACTGCAGCCCGCCCGTGTTGTCGCCCTCCCCGTAGTACCAGTCCATCCACCCGTCGTTGTTGACGTCACACAGGATCGACCCGCCCTTGTCCAGCACCGGGGCGTCGAAGTTCACGGTCGTGACGGCAGAGAACGACCCGTCCCCGTTGTTGCGGAAGAAGTCCGGGGCCCCCTCTCGGCGGGCGAGGATGTCCGCATCGCCGTCGTTGTCGACGTCGCCCACGGTCAGGTAGTCGGACTCCACCGAGAACAGGATGCCGAGCAGGCTCTCGTTGCTGTGCGGGATGCCGGTGGTGGCCGAAGGGATCGCGGTGAACGACGGTGCGGCCGCCCCGTTCTGGGCGAAGTCGTTCTCCAGGATGAACAGGCCCTGCTGGTTGTCGACGAGCAGGTCGAAGTCGCTGTCGTGGTCCACGTCGAACCACGCCATGCCCTCCGCGCTGACGAAGCTGAACAGCCCCTCCGTCACGCCGGTGCCGCTCCCCCGGTTGTAGATCCGGGTGAACGTGCCATCGCAGTTGCCCGTGTAGATCTCCAGGCCCTCGAGGCCGTCGCTGCGGGCAAAGTCCGCACAGCCGTCGCCGTTGATGTCGGCGGCGACCGCGGACCGCTCCTTGACGAAGTTGGAGATGCCGTCGCTGTCGTGCTCGACGCGGGAGAACGTGCCGTCTCCGTTGTTGAGCAAGACCCGGGTGTCGACCGAGACCGCGCTCGTGTTGACGATCAGGTCGAGCCAGTCGTCGTTGTTCAGGTCCACCGCGACCATCCCGCCGTCCTTGGATCCCCCGAGGTCTGAGGCGTCGGTGTCGACGCCCGCGACATTGGTGAAGGTCTGGCCGAACGCGGGACTGGACGCCCCGACGACCAGCGTGAACGAGAACGCCCTGGTGGGTTGCATACGCCTTCCCCTCAATGGAAACGCAAAGCCCTCACCATGAACATTCCACAGACATTCCAGGTTGCAACCTCAAAGTTCAGCCCAGTCGCTCCCGGCGCCTCCGGTACGCGAGCATCAGAAGTGCCAAGACTCCGTAAGTTTCCGGCGTCATCGGGCCCTGGTTGCACCCACCACCACCGCCCTGAAGACGCTGCGGGACCAGGGGATCCAGACCCAATTCGTCCTCGACGCCGTCGGGGATTCCGTCGCCATCCGTGTCCGGGTTGAGCGGATCGGTGCCCAGCTCCAGCTCCCGACAGTCCGTCAGGCCGTCCTGATCGGCGTCCGCGGTCTCCCCGGCACACGCGTCCGTGTCGATCCCGCGGTCGGTGTCGGTGTCCCCGTCGGTGTCGGTGTCGGTGTCGGTGTCGACCGGGCCGATGCCCGTGTCGATCCCGGTGTCGTCCGTGTCCCCGGTGTCGACGTCCGTGTCGTCCGTGTCGACATCCGTGTCCGTGTCCGTGTCGACCGGATCCTTCACGTCGATCGACACCACCGCCGTGTCCGTCTTCCCGGCCGCGTCCGTCACCGTGTAGGTGAACGTGTCCGACCCGACGAACCCAGCCGACGGCGTGTACGTCACCGTGCCATCGCCGTTCACCGACACCGTGCCGTTCGTCGGGCCATCGCCCGCCTCGACCGTCACCGTCAGCGGACCACCCTCCGGGTCCACGTCGTTGGACAGCACGTCCACGTCCACCGGCGTGTCCGAGAACGTCTCCGCCTCGTCGTCCGTCGCCACCGGCGCGCTGTTCTCCGGAGGCTGCGCGGCACACTGAGGCGTCGCCGGCGGGTACGACACCACCACCGACACCGTCGGGTTCACCGTGATCTCCACCGTCGCCGTCGGGCGCGTGTCCTCGTACCCATCCGACGCTTCCGTCCACACGCCACCCGCGAACACCCAGCCCGGCCAGTCGATCGGATCGTTGTTCCCGTCGACCTCCGCACCAGGCCACAGCAGCGTCCCAGACGCCGGCAGCCCCGTCTCCGTCTGGACCTCGGTGTTCAGGCTGTCCAGCCACACCACGTCCACCGGGTTCGACGCCATCGTGAAGTTCGCCGTCACCACGTAGTCCACGTACGGCGTGTCGTTGTCGCAACGAGACGTCGCCTCGATCTCGATCGCGCGAGGCACCACCGTCAGCGTCAGCGTCGAGGTGTCGCAGTTCGACGGACGCGCCGCCTCACACACCTCGATCTCCACCGTGTACGTCCCCTCCGGCGTGTCCGCGGGGATCGCCAGCGACCCATCCGGCGTCACCGTCGGGCAACTCAGCCCCGCGTCCGTGTCCGACGCGTCGCTGTCGCTGTCGGAATCCGAGTCCGAGTCGCTGTCGGAATCCGAGTCCGAGTCGCTGTCGGAATCCGAGTCCAAGTCGCTGTCGGAATCCGAGTCCGAGTCGCTGTCGGAATCCGAGTCCGTGTCCGTGTCCGTGTCGACCGGCTCGGGCGCCGTGTCGCAGCCCACCACCGTGATCGACGCCGCCGTCGGATCGAGCGGCTGGCCACCCAGGGTGTCGTTGTCGAGGACCGGCACCTCGTTGTCCGGCTCCCCGAACGTGACCGTCGCCTCGTCGTCCGTCGCCGCCACCGAGCCCTGGCCCACGTCGACCGTGATCGTCGCCTCGTCGCAGTTGCCCGCGTTGAGGTCCTCACACAGTCGGTAGGTGAGGACGTAGGTGTCGGGGAGGGTGCCCGCAGGGACCAGCAGGATGTCGCTGGCGTCGAACGCCGCGCCGGTCAGCCCGCCGTCGGTCAGCAGGGTGACCGTGACGTCCCCCGCCGAGGCCGGATCGCCGCCCACCGTGTCGTTGGCGAGAACCAGCACGAAGCCACCGCTCGCGCCCGACCCGATGGTCGCCGTGTCGTCCGCGGCCAGCACCTCGGCCGCGCCGACCTCGATCGTGACCGTGGAGGTGTCGCAGTTGAGCGGGTTGCGCACCTCGCACACCTCGACCGTCACCGTGTACTCGCCCGCCGGCGTGCCCGGCGGCACGACCACGCCGCAGTCCGCGTCGATCGCCACGCCCGTGAGCGTGCCGTCATCGGTGACCGCGCCCATCAGCTCACCATCCACCGACGGCGTGCCGTCGAGGGTGTCGTTGGCGCAGACGTCCCCGACGGTTCCGCCCTCGTCGCCGTCCGGACCGTCGACCTCGTCGTCGATGGCCGCGAGGATCGGGGGCTCGACCGTGACGGTGACGGTGCCCACGACGCAGTTGCCGGGGTTGAGGTCCTCGCACACGCGGTACTCGACCGCGTACTCGCCCGCGGGCGTGTTCGGCGGGACGGTCACGGTGCCGGCCGGGTCGATGGTGACGCCGATCAGGCCGTCGTCATCCTCGATGGAGACGGTGACGTCGTCGGGGTCGATCGGGTCGCCGTCCAGGGTGTCGTTGTCGAGGGTGCCCTCGATGGTGCCCCCCGCACGGCCCGAGTCGATCGTCCCGGTGTCGTCGCCGGCGACCAGCGCGCCGGGGCCCACCTGCAGGGTGACCGTGGTGCTGCGGCAGTTGGTCGGGTTGAGGACCTCGCACACCTCGTAGGTGAGGGCGTAGTCGCCAGCCGGCGTGCCTGCGGGGACCGTGATCCGGCCGTCCGCGTCCATCGTGGCCCCAGGCAGCGCCGCGGTGTCCGTCAGCGCGACCGACACGTCTGCCGGGTCGACGAAGTCGCTGTCGAGGACGTCGTTGTCGAGCACACTGTCGGTGGTGGTGCCGCCCGCCGTTCCGCTCGGGATCGGTAGGGTGTCCCGCACCGCGACCAGCCCGCCCGAGCCCACGTCGACCGCGATCTCCGCGGTGGCGCAGTTGGTCGGGTTGAGGACCTCACACACCTCGTAGGTGACGGTGTAGGTGCCCGACGGCGTGCCCGGCGGAACCACCAACGCGCCCGCCGCGGTCACGGAGACCCCCGTGAGGCCCCCATCGTCCGCCACGCCTGCGGTCACGGCCGAGGAGTCGACCAGGGCCCCATCGATGGTGTCGTTCGCGAACAGCCCCGGCACGGTCGCCCCCGCCGAGCCCGACGGGACGTCCACGTCGTCGTCTCCCGCCACCAGCGTGGCGGCGCCGACCTCGACCGAGACCACGGCGCTGTCGCAGTTCGACGGGTTGAGGGTCTCGCACACCCGGTAGGTGATCGCGTAGGTGCCCTGGGCGGTGCCCGCAGGGACCGTCAGCGCGCCGTTCGGATCGATCGCCACCCCCGCCATGCCGCCCGCGTCGGTCACGGCGAAGGTCACTGTGGCCGAGGACACGGCCGCACCGCCGAGGGTGTCGTTCGTCCCGACGTTGCCGGCCACACCGCCCGCACGGCCCGACCCGAGGGTCAGGGTGTCGTCGGTGGCCACGAGCTCGGCCGCACCCACGGTCACCCCGATGGTCGCGTCGTCGCAGTTGGCCGGGTTGAGGTCCTCGCACAGGCGGTAGGTGACGTCGTACGCCCCCGCGGGGGTGCCGGCCGGCACGAGCAGCACGCCGCCCTCGAGGATCGAGGCGCCCACGATGCCGTCGGCGTCGAGCAGGGACGGGGTCACGTCGCGCGGATCGACCTGCACGCCGTCCAGCGTGTCGTTGTCCAGCAGGCCGGAGACCGCTCCGCCCGCAGCGCCCGAGCCGATCGTGCCGCTGTCGTTGGCGGCGAAGATCTCGGCGGCGCCCACGGTGATCGTGGCGAGCGAGGTGTCGCAGTTGGTGGGGTTGAGGTCCTGACAGACCTCGAGCTGCACCTGGTAGATCCCCTGCGGCGTGGACGGGGGCACCTGCAGGTCGCCCGCGCCATCGACCGACACGCCGGTCAGGCCGTCGTCGTCGAGGACCGTGGTCGTGACGTCGCCCGGGACGATGGCGAGGCCATCGAGGGTGTCGTTGGCGTACACGTTGACGGCGATGCCGCCCGCGGCCCCGGACGTCACGTCGCCGAGGTCGTCCACCGCGTCGAGCGTGCCGGCCCCGACGTCGACCGACACGTCGGCCTCGTCGCAGTTGGCGGGGTTGACCACCTCACACAGGCGGTAGCGCACCGTGTACATCTGGCTGGGCGTGCCGGCGGGCACGGTGAGCGCACCCTCGGTGGTGATCGACACCCCGGTGAGGCCTCCGTCGTCGATCACGGTCATCACCACGTCGGTGAAGTCCACCGGGCCGAGGTCGATGGTGTCGTTGCTCAGCACGTTGACCGCCGTGCCGCCGATCGAGCCCGCCCCGACCGTGCCGCTGTCGTCGTTGGCCACGACGTCGGCGAGCCCGACGGTGATCGTGGCGATGGACGCATCGCAGTTGGTGGGGTTGAGGCGCTCACAGATCGACATCACGACCGTGTAGGTGTCGGCCCGGGTGCCGTTGGGCACCACCAGGTCGCCGGATGGCGTGACGGTCAAGCCACCGAGGCCGCCGTTCGCCGTGATCGACGCCGTGACCGTGGCTTGCGTGGCCGGGTCGCCCGACAGCGTGTCGTTGGCGAACACGTTGACCGCCACGCCGCCGGTCGCACCGCTGTCGACCGTCCCGACGTCGTCGTTGGCCACCAGCGTGGCCGCACCCACCGTGACGGTGGCGATCGCCGTGTCGCAGTTGGTGGGGTTGAGGTTCTCGCACACGCGGTACTGCACCGCGTACGCCCGCGCGGCCGTGCCCGCAGGCACGGTCAGCACGCCGTCCGCACCGAGCGTCGCACCGGTCATGCCGTCGAGCGCGACCAGCGTCAGCGTCACGTCGGTGGCGACGATCGCCCCCGCGTCGATCGTGTCGTTGGCCAGGACGTTGCCGGCCGCGCCGCCCTCGGAGCCGTCCGTGAGCGTCAGGCCGTCGTCGACCGCCTCCAGGTCGCCCGCGAACACGGAGACCGACACGGTGGCGTCGTCGCAGTTGTCGGCGTTGAGGACCTCACACAGGCGGTAGGAGACCGTGTACGAGCCCGCCGCGGTCGCAGCCGGCACGACCAGCGCACCGGACGCGTCCACGGTGACGCCCGTGATGCCCCCGGCGTCCGTGACGGTCGCCGTGACGTCCGCGGGATCCACGGGGGCGCCGGACAGGGTGTCGTTGGTGAGCACGTTGACCGCGACCCCGCCGGCCGTGCCGGAGGGGACGGAGCCGTTGTCGTTGTTGGCGACGATCGCCGCGCGCCCGACCGTCACGCTGACCGTGGCCGTGTCGCAGTTGTCGGGGTTGAGCGCCTCGCACACCTCGTACACGACGTCGTAGGTGCCCGCCGCGGTCGCAGCCGGCACGACCACCGCCCCGGCCGCCGACAGGCTCACGCCGGACAGGCCGCCGTCGTCGTCGATCTGGAAGGTGACGTCGGCGAGGTCCACCGGGGCGCCGGACAGGGTGTCGTTGGCCAGGACGTTGACGCCCGTGCCACCCAGTGCGCCGTCGGAGACGGTCGTGCTGTCGTCGGTCGCGACCAGGGCCGCCGCACGCACCTCGATGGTGGCCACGGCCGTGGCACAGTTGGTGGGGTTGAGCGTCTCACAGACCTCGTACTCGACCGCGTAGGTCGCCGCGGCGGTGCCGGGCGGCACCACGACCGCACCCAGCGCCCCCAGGGTCACGCCGGTCAGCCCGCCGTTGTCGAGCACCTGCAGGTCGACGTCCGCGTCGCCGAACCCGGCGTCGGCCGCGGTCGTGCCGTCGAGGCTGTCGTTGAGCAGCACCATCACCGAGGCGCCGCCCGCCGCGCCGTCGTCCAGGGTCCCCGCATCGTCGACCGCCACCAGGGCAGCGTCCTCGACGGTGATCGTGAACGTGGCTGTGCCGCAGTTGGTCGGGTTGAGGTCCTCGCACACCCGGTAGTCGACCTCGTACACGCCCGAGCGGGTCCCGGCGGGCACGGTCACGGTCCCGTCGGGTGCCAGGAGCACGCCGGTGAGGTTGTCGTCGTCGAGGATCGTCATGGTGACGTCGTCGGCGTCGATCGGGTCGCCGTCGAGCGTGTCGTTGCCCAGGACGTTGCCCGGCGAGCCACCCGCGCGGCCCGACGCCACAGTGCCGCTGTCGTCGGCGACCACCAGGGCCGCCTCGCCCACGGTGATCGCGGCGGTGGCGGTGGCGCAGTTGTCGCTGTTGAGCTTCTCGCACACCTCGTAGACGACGTCGTACGTCCCCGACGCAGTGCCTGGCGGCACGGTCAGGGTGCCGTCCGCGCCGATCGTCACGCCGGTCAGGCCATCGGCGTCCTCGACCGAGGTCGTCACGTCGAAGGGATCGACCACCACGCCGCTGAGGGTGTCGTTGGCGAGCACGTTCACCGCCGCGCCACCCAGGGCGCCGGAGTCCACGTCGCCCGCGTCGTCGACGGCGACCAGGCTCGCCGCACCCACGGTGAGGGAGACGGTGGCGTCGTCGCAGTTGTCGGTGCCGTTGAGGGCCTCGCACAGGCGGTAGGTCAGGGCGTACACGCCCGCAGGGGTGCCCGCGGGCACCACGATCCCGCCGGCCGCAGACAGGGTGGCCCCGGTCAGGCCGTCGAGCGCAGTGAGGGTGAGGTCGACGTCGGCCACCAAGGCCGGAGCGCCGCCGAGGGTGTCGTTGGACAGCACCGACGCGGTGGTCCCTCCGACCGCGCCATCCGACACCACGCGGGTGTCGTCGTTGGCGACCAGGTTGGCCGCCCCGACCGTCACGACGAAGGTCGCCGTGGCGCAGTTGCCGGGGTTGAGGTTCTCACAGACCTCGTAGACCACGTCGTAGGTGCCGGCCGGGGTCGCCGCCGGGACGGTGATGCCACCCGAGGCACCGATCGCCACGCCCGCCAGGCCGCCGTCCTGATCGATCGACAAGGTCACGCGGGAGGGCGTGATCGCCAGACCGCCGAGGCGATCGTTGGGGAGGGCGTTGCCCGCCGAGCCCCCGGCCCGTCCGCTCGCCACCGTGCCCGTGTCGTCCACGAGGGCGAACACCGCAGCCTCGACGTCCACGGCCACGTCGGCCTCATCGCAGTTGGTCGGGTTGAGGACCTCGCACAGGCGGTAGCGGACCGTGTACGCACCGGCCGGCGTGTTGGCCGGGATGGACAGGGCACCCGCCGCCGAGATCGTCGACGCCGGCAGATCGCCCGTGCCGAGCACGGTGGCCGTCACGTCGGCTGCGTCCACCAGCGCACTGTCGAGCAGGTCGTTGGCGAGCACGTTGGTCGCCACGCCGCCCACCGCACCGTTGGACACGGTGCCCGCGTCGTCGATCGCGTCGATCGGGGCGTCGGAGACCGTGACCGAGACGTCGGCCTCGTCGCAGTTGGACGTGCCGTTGAGCGCCTCGCACAGGCGGTAGCGGATGGTGTACACGCCCGAGGCCACCCCGGCGGGGAGGACCAGATCGCCGTTGGGTGCGATCGAGGCTCCGGTGGGGTTGGGGGCGACGATCGACAGCGTCACGTCGCCGGGGGCCGGCTGCACGCCGTCCAGTTCGTCGTTGGTCAGGACGTTGACCGCCGTGCCGCCGGACGCACCCGACGCGATCGTGCCAGTGTCCGCCACCGCGTCGATCGAGGCCGCGCCGACGTCGACCTCGACGATGGCCGTGTCGCAGTTGGACGGGTTGAGGTCCTCACACAGCTGGTAGACGACGTTGTACAGGCCCGCCGGGGTGTCGGCCGGCACGACCAGGTCGCCCGTCGCCGAGATCGACGCGCCCGGGAGAACGGCCGGGTTGGTGATGGCAGCCGTCACGTCCGCCGCATCCACCGCCACACCGTCAAGCGTGTCGTTCGCCAGAACGTTGACCGCCGTGCCGCCCGCCGCACCCGACGCGATCGTGCCGCTGTCGTCCACGGCGGAGATCGTTCCCGAGCCCACCATGACGTCGACGTCGGCGGTGTCGCAGTTGGTCGGGTTGAGCGTCTCACACACCGAGTAGGTGATCGTGTAGGACCCCGCGGCCACGCCACCGGGGAACACGAGGTTGCCGCTCGGGTCCAGGGTGGCGCCCGTGCTGGAGGGATCCCCACCCGTCGGGATGGACAGGGTCACGCGTGCTGCGAGCACCGCGCTGCCGTCGAGCGTGTCGTTGAGCAGGACGTTCACGACGCCGGGGGCCGGCTGCACGCCGTCCAGTTCGTCGTTGGTCAGGACGTTGACCGCCGTGCCGCCCGCCGCACCACTGCCGATGGTGCCGACGTCATCGGCCGCGAGGAGCTCCGCGTCCTCGACCGTGACCGTGACCTCGGCCCCGTCACAGTTGCTGGTGCCGTTGAGGTCCTCGCACAGCGAGTACGCGACCACGTACACGCCCGACGCGACGCCCGGCGGGAGGACGAGGTTGCCCGACGCGTCGATCGACGCCCCCGTCGGGTTGGCGCCGGTCACGGTGGCCGTGACGTCCGCGGCGTCCACGGCCACGCCGTCGAGCGTGTCGTTGAGCAGGACGTTGACGGCCGTGCCGCCCGCCGCACCGCTGGACACGGTCCCGCTGTCGTCGGCCGCGACGATGGCGGCGCCCGACACCGTGACGGTGGCCTCGGCCGTGTCGCAGTTGCCGGCGTTGAGGTCCTCACACAAGGTGTACTGGATGACGTACACGCCGTTCGCCACGCCGCCCGGCAGGACCAGGTTGCCCGACCCGTCGATCGACGCGCCCGTGGGGTTGGCGCCGGACACCGAGGCGGTGACATCCGCCGCGTCGACGGCCACGCCGTCCAACGTGTCGTTGGTGAGGACGTTGACGGCCGTGCCGCCCGCCGCACCCGACGCGATCGCGCCGGTGTCGTCCACCGCCGCGATCAGGGCGTTGGAGACGGTGACCGTGATCTCCGCGACGTCGCAGTTCGTGTCGCTGTTGAGCGTCTCGCACAGCTCGTACTCGAGCGTGTACACGCCCGAGGGCACGCCGGGCGGGAACACCACGTCGCCGTTGGTCGCCAGCGTGGCGCCGGTACCGGCGTCCTCGAACAGCTCGCCCTCGACGTCGGCCGGATCCACGGCCACGCCGTCGAGCGTGTCGTTGGCGAAGGCGTTCACGGCCGTGCCGCCCGCCGCACCCGACGCGATCGTGCCGGTGTCGTCGACCACGACCAGCGCCGCGTCCGCGACCGAGACCGAGATGTCGGCCTCCGCGCAGTTGTCGGTGCCGTTGAGGTCCTCACACACGCGGTAGCGCAGGGTGTAGCTGTCGGAGAACACGCCGGGCGGGAAGGTGAGGTCGCCGTTGGGCGCCAGCGTGGCGGCGGTGCCGTCGGCCTGCACGAGCGTGATCGTCACGTCGGCCGGATCGATCGCCGACCCGGACAGGGTGTCGTTGGCGAGCACGTTGACGACGAACCCACCGGCCGCACCGGAGGAGACGCTGCCCGAGTCCGCGGTGAGGAGCAGGGGGGCCGCGCCCACCGTGAGCGTGATCGAGGCGCTGTCGCAGTTGCCCGTGCCGTTGAGGTTCTCACACAGGATGTAGGTGGCGGCGTACACGCCCGCCGGGGTGTTCGGCGGGACGATCAGCGCACCCGACGCGTTGATGGACAGCCCCGTCACGCCCCCGTCGCCGTCGATCGTGGCGGTCACGTCGGCCGCCACCACGGCCACGCCGTCGAGGGTGTCGTTGGCGATCACGCTCCCCGCGCTGCCGCCGACCCGTCCGTTCGCGAGCGAGCGGGTGTCGTCCACGGCGACCAGCACCCCGTCCTGCACCGTGACCTCGACCTCGGCCGTGTCGCAGTTGCCCGGACGCGCGTCCTCACACAGCTGGTAGACGACCGTGTACGTGCCCGAGGGGACGTCGCCGGGGAACACCAGGTTGCCACCGGACTGGATGGTCACGCCGGTGAGCCCACCGGTGACCGACTGGAAGGTGACCGTGACGTCGGCAGGAGCCGGCGGCGTCACGCCGGCGAGGGTGTCGTTGGTCAGGACGTTGACCGCCGTGCCACCCGCCGCGCCCGACGCGATGGTGCCGGTGTCGTCGTTGGCGAACACGTCGTCGGTGTCACAGATCCCGTCGCTGTCGCTGTCGGGACCGTCGTCGTCGGTGTCGAAGTCCGGGTCGGTGCCGAAGTCGTCGCCGTCGTCGGCGCCCCCACAGTCGTCGCAGCCGTCGCCGTCCGCATCGCGGCACGCATCGGGGTCCTTCGGATCGCCGTCGTCGCCGTCGGGCACGCCGTCGTTGTCGTCGTCGGGATCGACGTCGTCACACAGGCCGTCGCTGTCGGTGTCGCCCGAGCTGTCGTCACCCAGACACAGGTCGCTCGAGTCGCAGATCCCGTCGTCGTCCGCGTCGACGTTGGGGAACCCGGCGCAGATGTCGAGCGGGTCGATCGTGTCGTCCCCGTCGCCGTCCAGGGCGCCCGGTCCGGTGCCGCCCTCGGCCAGGTCGTTGCCGTTGTCGTCGTCGTCGGTGTTGGCCTTGTTGGGATCGGTCTCATCGTCGGCGGTCCCCGACTGGTCCCCGTCCCACACGCCGTCCCCGTCGAGATCCTCCTGGCCGTCGAGCAGGCCGTCGTTGTCGGAGTCGTCGTCCTTGGGCAGCGTGGTGCTCGCCCCCCCGTCCCCATCGGGAACGAAGGTGTTCGGCGTCAGGCCCGGCGACGCCGTGTTGGTGCCGAAGAAGGTGAGGCCCAGGGCCGTCGTGGTGCCGCCACTGGTGCCGGTCGTGCGGCCGAGCTCCAAGCCGTCGCCCAGCCCGTCGCTGTCGTGGTCGAACAGGGTCGGGTCGGTCGTGCTGGTGTTGACCTCGAAGCCGTCGGACAGGCCGTCGTCATCCGAGTCGGTGTCGAGAGGGTTCGTCCCATGGACCAGCACCTCGTTGCCGTCCGTCAGGCCATCGCCGTCGGAGTCGACCACGCGGGGATCACTGGTCGTGCCCGGCGTGCCCGGGTTGGGGTCCCACAGGTCGGTGTCCGCCGTGGGGCCGGTGTCCGTGCCGAACACGGTGACCTCGAGGTGGCTGTCGGAGACCTTGGTGGGGATGCCCACCGTGCGGCCCGACTCGAAGCCGTCGTTCAGGCCGTCGCCGTCCGTGTCCTCATCGAGCGGATCGGTCTCGCCCGCGTCGAGGTTGCCGTCGCCATCCAGATCCTCTTCGCCGTCGGCCAGGCCGTCGTCGTCGGTGTCGGCATCGAGGGGGTCGGTGCCGGTGTTGTTGACCTCGTCACCGTCGTCGATGCCGTCGCCGTCCGTGTCCGGATCGAACGGATCGGTGCCGTGGATGTTCTCCTCGTCGTCGTCGGTCAGGCCGTCGCCATCGGTGTCGTACGGTCCCCAGGAGCAGGACAAGCCGACGGACGCGCTGGCGTTGGTGTCGACGAAGCCGTTGCCACCGTCGGCGCCCTGTCGGGTGCCCGAGCAGCCCGACGGGCTCCCGTCGCCGCCGTCCACCGAGGTGCTGTCGAACCCGGAGCTGTCCACCATGTGGATCACGCCGCCGCCGCCGCCGCCACCGCAGGCGTCGCCCGAGTTCGAGGACGGTCCGCCATCGCCACCGTCCGCGATCAGGTCGACGTTGTCCCAGTCCGCGTTGTTGGACAGCACGAGGATGGTGCCGCCCGCGCCGCCACCGCCGGCGCCCTCGTTGGTGCTGCCGCTGTCCTCATCGCCGCTCGCGAAGATCTGGGCGTTGGTGCCAGCGCTCACCGTGCCCGCACGGATCAGGACCATGCCGCCACCGGCCTTGCCGGAGCCCGGATCGAAGTTGGAGAGGCTGTCGTCGCCCGAGCCGCCGCCGCCGCCGCCGCCCAAGACGAGTCGGGACGGGGACGGCTGGGTGCCGCCCGGCGGGTACACGGGCGCGCCGCCCTTGCCGGCGTACTGCCGGTTGCTGTTGTTGCCCTGACCAGCACCACCCGCGCCGCCCGCACCCCCGTTGCCGCCGCCGCCGCCGGCGCTGTCCTCGGAGATGTAGGCACCGCCGCCGGCGTTGCCCGGAGCGCCCATCCCCTCGACCCCGCTGGAGGGGATGCCGAGCGGCTGAGACAGGATGTAGGTGTCGGTGAGGCTCTGGTACATCGCCTCGGTGGGACCGACGATGCCCTCGCCCTTGTGTCCCGGCGCGCCCAGCTCGTACTGGTCGCCGTCTCCCCGGGTGTTGGCCCGGCCGCCGCGGAAGCCGAGGCCCCGCACGTCGATGTTGCCTTCCTGCGACCCGGAGAAGTTCTCGCCCTCTGGCGCAAACTCCTCTGCATCGAAGGCCACGATGCCGCCGGTCTCGCCATCCCATGGCACACCGGTCACGAAGTCGTTTCGGTCGATGGTGAAGGTGCCGTACTGGGGCACGCGCACGGCCTGGAAGGTTCGGTAGCCGAGCTGCCCGCTGACCGAGCGCGCGTTGACGTAG
>JAUHWK010000226.1 GCA_030424555.1 bacterium
ATGGAGTGCCACAGGATCGCCTCCGCATGCCACTCGGCCGGTACCCTTCGTTCCCACCTTGCTCCCACGACTCAGCCTCTCTTCGCAGCCCAGCCACACTTCGCCACGGCGCCTGTCTCAGGGCGTCGCCCACGGCCCGCCGTCCGGACTGACCGTCCGTCGCCCATGCGGGTCCTGCCGTCCTCTTCCGTCCCGGGCATCGCTCGGGTTCCGAACCTGGCCCGAACCGTCTGCCGGCGTGTCGCCAGGCGCGGTCTGCCACTCCCCGGGGACGCCCGGACGGCGACCGCCCCGCGACCCGCCGGCCCGCCTCTCGGGTTCCTGAACGTCCCTCCGCCGCCCGACTGTCCCGCTCTGGGACCCGTTCCCGGTCGGACCCGCGCCGCGACCGCCTGACCGACCGACCCCTGTCGGTCCGACCTCCGGTCCAAGCCTGCCCTCCGAACCTCCTTGGAAGTTGCCCCGATGAGTTTCGTCGACACCCGCAAGAAGACCTCCGAGCGCCTGTCGGCCGACGAGGAGAAGGTCCTCGCCCGTCGCATCCGAGCCGCTGAGGAGCGTGCCCGGGAGGCGATCGATGGCGTGGAGTTCGCCCTCGCGATCCTCAACCGCAAGCCGGAGCGCGCCGAGCGCACGCGTGCGGGCGCGGTCGACCGCCTGGAAGAGGCGGTGGAGTCCGTGTGGCGCGCCAGCAAGGAGCAGCCGGAGCTGCGCGACCGCGGCCGCTCGGCGAAGACCGCCTGGGCGGAGGCTGAGGCGCTGCGTTGGCGTCTGGCCATGTCCGGCCGTCGGATCGCCCACGGCGAGGCCCGCAAGCTCGCCGGGCCGTTCATGGACGAAGAGGATCTGGTCCAGGAGGGCTACATCGGCCTGCTCCGCGCGGCCAAGCGCTTCGATCCCGATCGCGACATCCGGTTCAGCACCTACGCCCGCTGGTGGGTTCGCGCGCAGATGACCCGCGCGATCGATCACACCGGTCGGCCCGTGCGTCTGCCTGGGTGTGCGGTCGAGCAGACCCGCAACCTGCGCAAGGCGATCAAGCGGTTTGAGGCGGCCGGCCTGCAGTACGGCATCCAGGAGCTGGCCGAGGAGGTCGGCATCGACAAGGAGCGCGCGGAGCTGCTGCTCAGCCAGGGCTCCACGATCTCTCTGGAGCAGCCGGTCGACGACGGCCCCCGTCCGCGCAGCCTGGAGCGCTTCCTGTCCGACGAGGACGCGGTCCGTCCGGACGCGGAGGCGATCCAGTCCCAGGAGCTTCGCCGGATGCAGGAGGCGTTCGACCTCGTGCTCAGCGAGCGGCACCGCTTCGTCCTCACCCGCCGCTACGGCCTCAAGGACGGCGAGTTCCGCACGCTGTCCGAGGTGGGCAAGGAGATGGGGCTGTCGCGCGAGCGCGTGCGCCAGATCGAGCGCGAGGCGCTGATCCGGCTGCGCGAGCAGTCCAGCATCCGCGAGGGCGTGGCCTGAGGTCGCCTGGGGCAGAACCCGTCGTGGTGCGCCCTTCAGGGCCCTCCACCGTGTGAGTGTGGCGGACGGGCGGCGTCAGGGTGCCCGGATCCGACAGGGAGCGGCGATGCCCAGGTTCCGATGGCAGGGGGGCCTTCTGGGCGTGTGGACCGCGCTGTGTGTCGCGGCGTGTGAGGCGGAGAACGCGCCTGGGGACACCGATCTGGACTCGGACAGCGACCCTGGTCCGTCCCTGGCGGTGCCCGACCACCCGGCTCCGGACTGTCCCGATCCGATGCCCACGGCCCAGACCGAGGTCACGGTCTCCGATCCTGCGATCGCCGAGGCGAGCGGACTCGGGTGGGACGGTCGGTGGCTGTGGACCCACAATGACTCAGGCGGGGGCGCGCAGGTGTTCGCGGTGGATCCGACGACGGGCAGCACCGCGGCCGCGGTGTCGATGCCGGGGGTGGTGGCCGGAGACTTCGAGGACCTTGCGGCGTGGCGGCGTCCCGACGGGACCACGGAGGTCTGGGTCGGGGATGTGGGGGACAACGCCCAGGTGCGGGTGTTCGTGATGCTTCACCGGCTTCGCATCACGGAGGAGGGCACGCTGGCGGAGCGGGCGTCCTGGAAGCTGGTCTACGACGATGAGGCCGGACACGACGTCGAGGGGGTCATGCTCGACCCCCGGTCCGATGGATCGGTGGACGTGGTGGTGGTGAGCAAGCGGGAGGATCCCGTGGTCGTCTGGCGGGCCGCGCTGGAGGGCGATGGCCTCGGAGAGGGGGGCGTCGGCACGTTTGAGCGCGTGCGGGAGCTTCCCGCCGCGGTGCTGGGGGGCGAGACGGTGACGGGGGCGGATGCGTCGTCGCACTGGGTGGTGGTGCGGCGAGAGCCGGCCGCCTACGCGTGGCCGCGTGCGGGCGGCCAGTCGATCGAGGACGCCATGGGCGGGGCGCCGTGCGTGCTCCCGCTGGCGTCGGAGCCCCAGGGAGAGGCCATCACGCTGGGAGATGGCGTGCTGTGGACCCTGTCTGAGGGGCGGGCACAGCCGCTGTACCGCTACGAGTGGCCCGACGCGGGCGGCGCGCCGTCGAGGTAGCCCCGACCGCGCGCCATGTAGGCTCGGAACAGGGCGGGGTCCCCGCTGGCGTCGCGCAGGGCGTCGAGGGCGTCACGCAGGGCGTTGAGCACACACCCGCTCCAGGGGTTGTCGGACTGGATCACGCGGTACAGGTCCGGATCCTCTCGTAGGACGCGGGCGGTGACCGCCGTCTGGGCGTCGAACGTGGTGCTTCCAAGCCCGGCGAGCCGCTGGTGGGTGACGTCGGCGTGGGACAGGGCGTGGCCGAACACCAGGTTCACCGCGTGCGACGCATTGAGGACCCAGGCCACCATCCGGTCGTGGTCCTCGAGCGACACGTCGACCAGGTCGGCGAGCGTGGGGGCGAACAGGCTGCGGGCGAGCTCGGTGGCCTCGCCGTCGCCGAGGTCGCACACCAGGACGTGTCGGCCCGACAGCAGGCTCGTGTCGGGGCCAAACATCGGGTGGAGACTGGCCGCGCGGCCGCCGGCGTGGACGTACTGGCGCAGCGCCTGGGCCACCGGCTGCTTGATGGACGCGATCTCGACGACGACCGCGTCGAGTGGTTGGGGGCGCAGCGCGTCCAGGATGGCGGCGGTGGCGTGCGGCGGGGTGGTGAGCAGGACGAGGTCGTCGCGCCCGAGCGACAGCGCCTCGAGGCTCGGCGCATGGGGGAGGCCAGGCACAGGCCCCGCGGGATCGACGATGACGGGGTCCCACCCCTGGGCGGAGAGCAGGGACACGAACCACCGCCCCATCTGGCCAGCCCCGCCCACCAGGGCCGCCGTGCGTCCGGCCCCGGCCTCGGCGGTGGTGATCCGATCCTGCTCCTGGACCGACAGCGAAGCTTGGATGAGCAGCTCCACCAGGTCTTGGGCGAGGTTGGGATCGAGCCCGAGGGCCTCGGCGCGGGCGCGCGCGCCGTCGACCACGACCTTCTCGCGGACGAAGTCACGGGTGCCGCGCCCCAGGGCGTGCTTGATGCGTCCGATCTCCAGGGAGCGCCGCTGACGCTCCGCGATGCGCTCGAGGATCTCCTCGTCGAGCCGCGCGAGGGCGGCCCGGTTGGCGTCGAGGTCCGCTGGGTCCATGGCCGTCCTCCCGCCGCATGGTATCGCAGCGCAGGAGGGTTGCGACGTGCAGGGGATCACGGCTCGGGGTCTCCGAGCGGCTGGACTGCTCGCCTTGCTCGCGGCGGTGCTCGCACCGTGGCCGAGCCAGGCCCACGTGGTGGGGGTGGTGGCGGCGGTGATGGCCGTGTGGTGGCTGTTCGAGCCCGTGCCCCGGCCGCTCACGGCGGTGCTGCCCCTCGCGCTGTGGCCGGTCACGGGGGTGCGGTCGATCGGCGAGACGGCGGCCCACTACACCCATCCCTTGCTGGTGCTGCTCGCGGCGGGGTTCGTGCTTGGCAACGCGATGGCGCGGGTCGCGCTGCACGAGCGACTCACCCGGATCCTCACCCGGGTGCCGGCGGTCCGTCGGGATCCCCGGTGGACGCTCGCGGCGCTGATGCTGGTGGGGGCTGGGCTGTCGGGTGTGGTGAGCAACTCGGCGACGATGGTGATGATGCTGCCGCTGGCCGATGAGCTGGCGCGCCAGGGGGGCGGTGGGGCCACCCGTCGGGCGGGGTTTGCGCTCGGGCTGGCCTATGCGTGCTCCCTGGGCGGCATGACGACGCTGGTCGGCACGCCACCCAACGCCGTCCTCGCGGGCCTGTCTCCCACCCTGGGGGGCCCCACGATCGGGTTCGCGACCTGGATGCTGGTGGGGGTGCCGCTCGTGGCCCTGCTGCTGCCGATCGCGTGGTGGGTGGTCGTGAAGGGGACCGGTGTGCCCGACACGGCTGAGCGGGACCTCGCGGTGCCGACGGCCATGCCGTGGCGGCCGGGCGAGCAGGCGGTCCTGATCGTGGTGGGGGCCGCGGGCCTGGCCTGGCTGACCCGTCGCGGGGTGGGGAGCGGTGCGTGGGCCTGGGAGGGCTGGGGGGCGTGGGTGGACCTTCCCGGCTCGCAAGGGGACGCCTGGGTCGCGGTGGTGGCGGCCATCGCGTGCTTCTTCCTGCACGGGGAGACCGACGAGGCGGGCGAGGTCCGGCTGCTGCTGGGGCCGGAGGTGTTCCGAGAGGGCATCGCCTGGTCGGTGCTGATCGTGATGGGCGGGGGCTTTGCGCTGGCGGATGCGCTCGGGGCCACCGGCCTGGACGCCGCGATCGCCCGGGAGCTGACCGGCGTGGCGTCGCTGCCGCCCGTGCTGGTGGTTCCGTTGCTCGCGTTCCTGGTGAGCCTGTTGACCGAGCTGACCAGCAACACGGCGAGCGCCCAGCTGCTGTTGCCCATCGTCGCGGCCACCGCCCTGGAGGTCGGGGCGCCGGTCTCGTCGTGGATGGTGGCCACCGCGCTGGCCACGAGCTGTGCGTTCATGATGCCCGTGGCGACGCCGCCCAACGCGATCGCTGCGGAGGCGGCGGGGGTGGACGGCCGGACGATGGCGCGGGTGGGGTGGCGGCTCAACCTCATCGCTGCCGTGCTGGTCGCGATCGTCAGCGCGGTGTGGGTTCCCTGGGTGTTGGGCTAGCCCACAGAAGAGGAGAGATCGTGGGACGCGACATCCTGCTGTACCGGTCCGAGGGCCTCGCGGACGCCTGGCTGCTGCACGCGCGGCTGGCGGACGCCGGGATCCCCTCCCGGGTGGCGGGGGAGTCCCTCGCAGGGCTCGCAGGCGCGATCCCGGTCAAGGACACCAAGCCCACCGTGTGGGTGGACGAAGGGCGCTGGGACGAGGCGCAGGCGGTGCTGGCGCGGTTCCAGGGGCCGGAGCTCGTCCACCCGGCCTGGGTGTGCCCGGGGTGCGGCGAGGACAACCCCGCGGGCTTCGCCGTGTGCTGGAACTGTGAGGCGCCGGCAGGGTGAGGTGGGCGCCCTCGACGCCCGACGTCCAACACCCGACGTCACGCAGTGCGCGTGCGCCGGGTGAGCACCAACAGGCCGCCGAGGATCAGCAGCACGCCGGGGGCGGGGCCGTCCACGACACCGCAGAACGAGCCGCCGCCACGGAGGCGGTCTGCGTCGCACACGTCGCCGATGCCGTCCATGTCCTCGTCGACCTGGCGGGGGTTCTTGTCGTTGGGGCAGTTGTCGCAGGCGTCGCCCAGGCCGTCGGCGTCCGCGTCCTCCTGGCCTGGGTCGGCGATGGTGGGACAGATGTCGCACAGGTCGCCGACGCCGTCCTGATCCAGGTCGGCCTGGAGCGGGTTGGTCAGCAGAGGGCAGTTGTCGCAGGCGTCGCCGAGCTCGTCCCCGTCGCTGTTGAGCTGATCGGGGTCGGCCACCTCGGGGCACAGATCGCAGGCATCGCCCACACCATCGCCGTCCAGATCGGGCTGGATCCGCAGGGGCGGCGTGCCCGGATCGGTGTCGTCCTCGATGTCGACGTAGGGGTTGCGGACGGTGGGGCAGTTGTCGCAGCGGTCGCCGATCCCGTCGATGTCGTTGTCGGGCTGGCCGGCCGCCAGGTCCACGTCGTCCTCGAACAGGTCGGGGCAGTTGTCGCAGGCATCGCCCAGGCGGTCGCCGTCCCGGTTGGCCTGGTCGACGTTGTTGTCCTCCGGGCAGACGTCGCAGGCATCGCCGATGCCGTCGCCATCGGCGTCGTCCTGGTCGGGGTTGGCGAGGCCGAGGCAGACATCGCAGGCGTCGCCGACGCCGTCGCCGTCTTCGTCCTCCTGACCGGGGTTGTCGTCGCGCGGACAGTTGTCGCAGCGGTCGCCGAACTCGTCGCCGTCGGAGTTGGCCTGGTCGGGGTTGACGTACCGCAGGACCTCGGTGGGCGTGGCGCCAGCGGGTGGCTGGCAGTTGTCGCAGACGTCCCCGGCGCCGTCGTTGTCGATGTCGGCCTGATCCGGGTTGGGATCGTCGTCGCAGTTGTCGCAGTCGAGGGTGACCCGGATGACGGGGTCGCCGTCCTCGGGATCGGTG
>JAUHWK010000706.1 GCA_030424555.1 bacterium
CCACCCCAGGGGTGTCGTCGGTCTCCTCCGACGCGGTGTCGGTGTCGACGGTGGACGGGGCGCCGGTGCAGGAGGCCAGCAAGATCAGGATGGGTGGGCGCACCGCCGTCTCCTCGCGAACGACCGCACCGTAGCCGACCCGGCGACCGGATCGGGAGGGTGGGGCGTCAGGAGAAGCGGACGAGCACCTTGGGGTGGTGGCGGAACACCTCTTCGAACCCTTCGCGCGTCCAGTCTGCGATCGAGACGATGTTGCCGCGCCCCTCGTCCAGGACGTCCTCCCACACGGCGCGCTGGACCCCGGTGGACGGGTCGGTGAGGAGCCGACGGGTGGTCTTCCAGGTGTCCCACAGGCGCCGGCCGACGATGCCGTGCAGGTTGAGGCCGCGCATCACGACGCGGTGGAAGTCCACGATGGACAGGTCGCCGTTGCGGACCCCGAACAGGACGACGTCGCCGCCAGG
Organism: bacterium; assembly: GCA_030424555.1. Lineage (GTDB taxonomy): Bacteria > Myxococcota_A > UBA796 > UBA796 > JAUHWK01. The sequence continues at coordinate 465 of JAUHWK010000706.1, forward strand.
ACGGACGGCGTGGATCGCGGTGTTCACCGAGCTCGGCACGCCCGACATCTCCAGGACCACGTCCGCGCCGACCCCGTCGGTCAGCGACCGGATGCGCGCGATGGTGTCGGTGTCGAGGCGGTCGGCGCCGGAGGCCGGGGTCAACACCGGATCGGCCCCCAGGCGGCGGGCGCGGGCGGCGTTGGCCTCGTCGGGCTCGACGCCGATCACCTGGGTGGCGCCGAGGCCTTGGGCGATCAGCACCGCGAACAGCCCGATGGTGCCGGTCCCGATCACGACCACGGTGCGCCCGGCCATCGGGGCGGCGGTGCAGGCGTGGACGGCGTTGCCGAACGGCTCCTGGGTGGCGGCGACCTCGGGGCGGATGGCGGTGGTGTCGGTGGGCCACAGCACCTTGACCGGGAGCTTGGCCACCTCGGCGAACACGCCGTCGACACTGATGCCCAGGATCTGCTCCCGCAAGCAGACGTGGTGCTGGCCCGCGGTGCAGGCTGCACAGGTCCCGCAGGTGACGTGCGACTCGGCGGTGACTGCCGTGCCGACCGACAGGCCCGTGCGCGCGGCGGCGTCGGGGTGCAGGGCGATCACCTCCCCGAACATCTCATGGCCGAAGATGCGTCGGTCGCTGCCGGTGCGCTCCAGCGAGCCGAGGATCATGTCGCCGAAGCTCTTGCGCGCCCAGATGCCGCGGTCCGATCCACAGAACCCGGCGTACCGGATCCGGACGAGCGCGTGCTCGGTGTCGTCGGGATCGAGGGTGGGGACAGGGACGCGCTCCCGGACC